>NZ_JBHUCD010000015.1:107133-131212 GCF_042786555.1 Paenarthrobacter sp. NPDC056912 | reverse complement strand
CTCCCATACACCCGATTAAGGCGGCAGATCAAGCCGTGCTAGACTTTTGGTAATTGTTCTGTGTGGCAGTGGATGAAGGCCGCCGCAGCATCATTTTGGTTTTGTTCTCATGATGCTGGGTGGAGCCTGTTTCCGGGTTGCGGGCAACATGCGCAACGAATGCCGCACTTTTGCACGCCTACCGGATGTTTCGGCCGGCCGCATGAGCAACGCCAAAGTTCCCACGTTCACACATGCTGACGCACGTGTGTGGGGGCAGAGATCAAACAACGGAGAACACGAAAGTGCCTACGATTAACCAGCTGGTCCGCAAGGGCCGCACGCCGAAGGTCTCCAAGACCAAGGCTCCCGCGCTGAAGGGCAGCCCGATGCGCCGCGGTGTTTGCACCCGCGTTTACACCACCACCCCCAAGAAGCCGAACTCGGCTCTGCGTAAGGTGGCACGTGTGCGCCTCAACGGTGGCGTTGAAGTTACCGCTTACATCCCCGGCGTTGGCCACAACCTCCAGGAGCACTCCATCGTGCTCGTCCGTGGTGGTCGTGTGAAGGACCTTCCGGGTGTCCGCTACAAGATCGTCCGCGGCGCACTTGACACCCAGGGTGTCAAGAACCGCAAGCAGGCCCGCAGCCGCTACGGCGCAAAGATGGAGAAGAAGTAATATGCCTCGCAAGGGTCCGGCCCCGAAGCGGCCGCTCGTTTCAGATCCCGTTTACGGCTCCCCGTTGGTCACGCAGCTGATCAACAAGGTCCTGGTTGACGGCAAGAAGTCCACCGCAGAGCGCATCGTTTACGGTGCCCTCGAAGGTGCACGTGCCAAGTCCGGCGGCGACCCCGTTGCCGCACTCAAGAAGGCCATGGACAACGTCAAGCCTTCCCTCGAGGTTCGTTCACGCCGCGTTGGTGGCGCCACGTACCAGGTTCCGGTTGAGGTCAAGCCGGGTCGCTCCACCGCCCTCGCTCTGCGTTGGCTCGTGGGCTACTCCAAGGCCCGCCGCGAGAAGACCATGACCGAGCGCCTCCAGAACGAAATCCTGGATGCCTCCAATGGTCTTGGTGCCGCTGTGAAGCGTCGCGAAGACACCCACAAGATGGCCGAGTCCAACAAGGCCTTCGCACACTACCGCTGGTAAAAACTTTCCGGACGCCGCCGGCTCAATGAGCCGGCGGCGAACGTGTAGTCCATCCGAAAGGGAGACCCCGTGGCACAGGACGTGCTTACCGACCTTAACAAGGTCCGCAATATCGGCATCATGGCCCACATCGATGCCGGCAAGACCACCACTACCGAGCGCATCCTGTTCTACACGGGTGTGAACCACAAGATCGGCGAAACGCACGACGGCGCTTCGACGACCGACTGGATGGAACAGGAAAAGGAACGCGGCATCACCATCACGTCTGCCGCCGTGACTTGCTTCTGGGACAAGAACCAGATCAACATCATTGACACCCCGGGCCACGTGGACTTCACGGTTGAGGTTGAGCGCTCCTTGCGCGTCCTCGACGGTGCAGTTGCGGTGTTCGACGGCAAGGAAGGCGTGGAGCCGCAGTCCGAGACTGTTTGGCGCCAGGCTGACAAGTACAACGTGCCCCGCATCTGCTTCGTCAACAAGATGGACAAGCTCGGCGCTGACTTCTACTTCACCGTTGACACCATCATCAGCCGCCTCGGCGCCAAGCCGCTGGTCATGCAGCTGCCTATCGGTGCTGAGAACGACTTCATCGGCGTGGTTGACCTCCTCGAAATGCGTGCCCTGGTTTGGCCTGGCGACGCTAAGGGTGACGTCACTATGGGCGCCTCCTACGAAGTGCAGGAAATTCCGGCGGACCTCCAGGCCAAGGCTGAAGAGTACCGTGCACAGCTCGTTGAGACTGTGGCCGAAGCTTCCGAAGAGCTTATGGAGAAGTACCTCGAAGGTGAAGAACTCACCCTTGAGGAAATCAAGGCCGGCATCCGCAAGATGACCATCAACTCCGAGCTCTACCCGGTGTTCTGTGGTTCTGCATTCAAGAACCGCGGCGTACAGCCGATGCTTGATGCCGTTGTTGACTTCCTGCCGAACCCGCTCGACGTCCCGCCGATGATCGGTCACGATCCCCGCGACGAAGAGAAGGAACTCACCCGCAAGCCGTCTGCAGACGAGCCGTTCTCGGCCCTCGCCTTCAAGATTGCCGCGCACCCGTTCTTCGGTCAGCTGACCTTCGTCCGCGTGTACTCCGGTCACGTCGAAGCCGGCGCCCAGGTGGTCAACTCCACCAAGGGCAAGAAGGAACGCATCGGCAAGCTGTTCCAGATGCACGCCAACAAGGAAATGCCCGTTGAGGGCGCTACCGCCGGCCACATCTACGCAGCTATCGGTCTGAAAGACACCACCACGGGCGACACCCTGTGTGATGCAAACAACCAGATCGTCCTCGAGTCCATGAGCTTCCCGGAGCCCGTGATCTCGGTTGCCATCGAGCCGAACACCAAGGGTGACCAGGAGAAGCTCTCCACGGCTATCCAGAAGCTCTCCGCTGAGGACCCGACCTTCCAGGTCTCCCTCAACGAAGACACCGGCCAGACCATCATCGCCGGCATGGGCGAGCTCCACCTGGACATCCTGGTGGACCGCATGCGCCGCGAATTCAAGGTCGAGGCAAACGTTGGCAAGCCGCAGGTTGCTTACCGCGAAACCATCAAGCGCGCTGTTGAGCGTCTTGATTACACGCACAAGAAGCAGACCGGTGGTTCGGGTCAGTTCGCAAAGATCCAGATCGCGATCGAGCCCATGGACACCGCTTCAGGCGAGCTGTACGCGTTCGAGAACAAGGTCACTGGTGGCCGTGTTCCCCGCGAGTACATCCCGTCGGTTGACGCCGGTATCCAGGATGCGCTTAACGACGGCGTCCTGGCCGGTTACCCGGTTGTTGGCATCAAGGCCACGCTGATTGACGGCGCGTCCCACGATGTTGACTCCTCGGAAATGGCGTTCAAGATCGCCGGTCGTATGGCTTTCAAGGAAGCTGCACGCAAGGCGAACCCTGTACTGCTTGAACCGCTGATGGATGTTGAGGTCCGCACACCTGAGGAATACATGGGTGATGTTATTGGTGACCTGAACGCCCGCCGTGGCCAGATGCAGTCCATGGAGGACGCAGCAGGCGTCAAGGTTATCCGTGCACACGTTCCGCTGTCCGGCATGTTCGGCTACATTGGTGACCTGCGTTCCAAGACCCAGGGTCGCGCTGTGTACTCCATGACGTTCAACAGCTACGCGGAGGTCCCGAAGGCAGTTGCCGACGAGATCATCCAGAAAACCCGCGGCGAGTAATCTCCCGGTAACGGATGCAATTCCGGTCCCGGGAAGGCATCTAAGCGTGTGAGGCGGGGTTGCGGCGAGAGCCGCGGCCCGGCCCATGCGCGAACAGGCTCTAGGAACTAAGATTGGTTCCTGAATCTGCAATTTCACCAAAACCAAGCCCCCAAGTAGACTTGCTAAAGTTTCTGCCGCGAAAAGCGCGGCCGAGGAGCACTTCACTTGAAATCGTTCTAGGAGGAACCTGTGGCAAAGGCAAAGTTCGAGCGGACTAAGCCGCACGTCAACATCGGCACCATTGGTCACGTTGACCACGGTAAGACGACGCTGACTGCCGCCATTTCCAAGGTGCTGTACGACCAGTACCCGGACATCAACGAGCAGCGCGACTTCGCGTCGATCGACTCTGCTCCGGAAGAGCGCCAGCGCGGTATTACGATCAACATCTCCCACGTGGAGTACCAGACCGAGAAGCGTCACTACGCACACGTAGACGCTCCCGGTCACGCTGACTACATCAAGAACATGATCACCGGTGCTGCACAGATGGACGGCGCAATCCTCGTGGTTGCTGCTACCGACGGCCCGATGGCTCAGACCCGCGAGCACGTTCTGCTCGCCCGCCAGGTTGGTGTTCCCTACCTGCTGGTCGCTCTGAACAAGTCGGACATGGTTGATGACGAAGAGCTCCTCGACCTCGTCGAAATGGAAGTTCGTGAGCTCCTGAGCTCGCAGGGCTTCGATGGCGATGAGGCTCCGGTTGTTCGCGTTTCCGGTCTCAAGGCTCTGGAAGGCGACCCGGTTTGGGTCAAGTCCGTCCAGGACCTCATGGCAGCAGTCGACGAGTCCGTTCCGGACCCCGTACGTGACCGCGACAAGCCGTTCCTGATGCCGATCGAAGACGTCTTCACGATCACTGGCCGTGGCACCGTTGTTACGGGCCGCGCCGAGCGTGGCACGCTCGCTATCAACTCCGAGGTCGAGATCGTTGGCATCCGCCCGGTCCAGAAGACCACGGTTACCGGTATCGAGATGTTCCACAAGCAGCTCGACGAAGCATGGGCCGGCGAGAACTGTGGCCTCCTGCTCCGCGGTCTGAAGCGCGACGATGTCGAGCGTGGCCAGGTTGTCGTCAAGCCGGGTTCCATCACCCCGCACACCGACTTCGAGGCCAACGTCTACATCCTGTCCAAGGATGAAGGCGGACGTCACAACCCGTTCTACTCGAACTACCGCCCGCAGTTCTACTTCCGTACCACGGACGTAACCGGCGTTATCACCCTGCCGGAAGGCACGGAAATGGTTATGCCTGGCGACAACACTGAGATGACCGTTGCGCTCATCCAGCCGATCGCTATGGAAGAGGGCCTCGGCTTCGCTATCCGCGAAGGCGGCCGCACCGTTGGTTCGGGACGTGTCACCAGCATCATCAAGTAGTTTCTACTTGTAGATCGGTGATCTTCCGGCTCTGCTGGTAGTTATCCATAGGGGAACCCCATCGCTTCGGCGGTGGGGTTCTTCTTTGCTATCATTAGTCAATCGAATGGATTAATGCCGGGAAACTCTGTGTCCGGTGCTACCAAGGAGCCGCAATGAATGCACTGCTAGTCCTGATGCTCCTCGCTATCTCCGCGGCCGTCAGCTATGCAGTCGGTGTGTCCAGGGGCCGCTCTGTGGCTTCGCGGGGGCCAACGCGTGAGCGGACGGGCGCAGCCGACGCGTATCAAGCCGGTTATCTCGCCGGGCACGTGGCGGGTTGGCGGGACGCGGAGGCAAAACGGCAGGGGAGGACCATGCCGGTTGAGCCGGCCATGGCAGTGATACCCCAACGGCAGGCGCCCACGTACCTTCAATCACCGGTGCGATTGCCCGCTCCAACGGCCATGCCCGCGGCTGCTCGCCAACAACCTGTTCGACTGCAATCTCCTGCCGCCCGTAGCCAGCAGCAGCCCATCCAGCAGCCACCTATCCGGCGTGAAACACCAGAGGAGCTGGCGGCGCGGAAGGAGAAACGGGACCAACAGAACATCAACATCACGCTCTATGTAGCCAGCCTCCTGCTGGTGGCCGCTGGCGCGCTGTTTGTGGGTACGAGCCTTCCTGGCCTCTTCCGGTTCCTGGGGATTTGGTTTATCACGGCCTTGTTCTATGTTTCCGGCTTGATCATCCACGCCCGGGTGCCGCGATTGCGTCCTGCCGCTGTGGCCTTTGTTGGTACGGGCCTGGCGCTGATTCCCGTGACCGGGTTGGCCATGTACAACTTTGTACTCAACGACGCTCCGGCAGCCTGGCTGGTTACCTCATTGCTCGGCTCGATTGCTTACATCTACACGGCTTTGCGACTGGACAACAGGATGTTGGCTTTCCTGTCCCTCAGTTTCGTTGTCTCTACGGCGTGGTCCGGGGTGTCCATCCTGGGTGGTGCCTTGGTCTGGTACTTCACGGCACTGATCGGGGTTGCCATCCTTTTGACACTTGGAGCGTTGATTCGTCCCCGTTGGTTGCCGTCACTTTACATCCGCCCCCTGATGGTTCTGCACCCCTATGTGGTGCCAGCGGTGGCGCTGGCGGTGACCCTGACGCCGGCCTTCCTGTCGCGCGGGGAGTACGCCATGGTCATGTTCATGTGTGGAAGCTATTTTGCCGTGATGGCCTTTGTCCCGGGCACGATGTACAAAGTCCAGCACTACTACGGGGCCCGGGCCGCTATTACCTTGGCAATACTGGGCGTGGTGTGGGACGTCTCCGCGGATGTCAGTACAGTGATGCTCGCTGCCGTGGCGTGCCTAGGCGTTCAAGCACTGGGCGTGGCGTTCGGAGGAAGGAAGCTGACCCCGGGACTGTGGTGGAACGATGCCGTTTCCTGTTTGGGATTGCAGCTGGTGGTAGCTGCCGTCCTGACCGTGATGCTGGGTGTTGGCTCCTTCGATGTGCCCGAATACGCGCCGCTTGGCATCACGATGCTTACCGCCATGGCCGTGGGTTGGAAGTTGGCGCACGGCACTGAGTTCGCGCCCGCAGCGGTGCTGGTTGTGGGTATTCCCTTTGCTGGCCTGCTGGGGATGGTGCCGATTTCCGTGCTGCTCACCTCGGCCGGCTTGTACTGGTTCCTACGTGCCGCCGTTCAACCGGGGGACTACCGCCAGCAGCTGGTCCTCGCTGGGCGGCTTGCCTTGACTCTTGCGGTACCGGCAATTGTTGCCAGTGCCCTTGAGGAAAGTCCGGACAGGGCTACCTACTCCTTGGTGGCGCTCGTTGCAGCTGCAGGTGTGCAGCAAGTGGTGAATGCGGCGTTGGTCCGCGGGGGAGTCCGGCTTCTTGCCCCGCAGGCGTCGCTGGCCGCGTTTGGCGGTGCAGCGATTGCGGGGCTCTCCATCCTGCCGGTACTGGATGACGCCGCCGGACACCCGGCAGTCGCTGCCTCTGTGCTTCTAGTCCTGTCGGCCGGCGTAGCTTCAGGCATTTTGATGTTCCCGGCGACCCGACGAACGGCATCAGATCCTGCTGGGTGGCGACCCACCCTGGCTGAATTCCTTGTGCCCGCAACAGCAGCCGTAACCGGAGTGGTTGCTGCTGCGACTGTTTCGCTCATGTTGTTCAACGTGGTGCTGGCGGTGGCTGCCGGGTACTTCTCATTGACTGCCCTGCGTATCCCAGTGTCCTTCCATCGGCAGTGCTACTGGTGGCTTGCCCGCGCTTCCGGCACAATGCTCGCCGCATCCGCCTGGGTGGACGCGGCGAACGGCGGCGTGGCTTTCCGCTTGGCCGGAGAGATTCCATCGACTGCCCTCGTGGTGGTTGCAGCGGCGGCTACGCAACTAGTCCTGCCGATGCTGGCCACTAGCCGGCGCCGGTACCCGCGGTCCGCCATGATCGATGCCTCGGTTGTAGTTGCCGTGATGGCTGCCGCGACCACGTTCCTGACCGTTACCAGCGTGATGGAGGAACATCTGCAGCGGGACGGATGGCAGCCGGGTCTTGCAGCATTGATGACGGCCGTGGGTGCCACCGTCAGTGGCGTCGTTTTCCGCCGCCACCGGGCTGCCTGGGTATTCGCCCCTGCCGCTTTGGTGCTCCTCTTGGCTCTGCGGGCGGGGAATGTCCGTGACGTAGAGATCCTGCTGGGCATCTTCGCGGTATACAGCGGTGTCATGGTGGGCGTTGTTCGTGAACGTCTGGCCCGTGGTGGCTACCTGCTGGGGATGCGGGTTCTCATCTCGGCGTTGGCCATCCTGGTCGTCGCGGACGCTACTGACTCGGCAAGTGCGGTATCCATCGCTGCGGCGATGGTGCTCATGCTCCAACATATTGCCACGCTGCTGGTTCGTCGCCGGGGCGTCGAAGCGGCCTTCGAGCAAGCCACGGTCTGGGCAACGCTGGCCGCCCAGCTCCTGCTGCCCCTTGCCTACGGACTCACCGGAAACTACGACGACGGTGGTCGGTGGGTGATCATCCTTGAGTTGGTTGGAGCCACGGTCGCCGCTGCGATGGCGTGGCGGTCCCTGCGTGTCCGCGGCGCACAGTACATCGGCGTTGCAGCACTAACGGCTGGTGTGGTGGCTGCCGGTCCGGCGTTGGTTTTCCCGACCGCTACGTGGCTTTCACGCCCCCTGTTGGACGAATTCCAGGTGCCGGTTGCCCTCCTGTCATGTGCGTTGGCAGCGATTTGCTTGCGGGCGGTGTCCGGGGCCCGAAAGACCATGAGCGGCCCGGCCATGAACGTCATTGATCGGTGGTTCTGGTTCATTTCGGCCGTGGTCTTCACTGTGGCTGGCGGAGTGCTCGCGGTGGACGTCTCATCCTCCATGACAGGGCTTGGCTTACTGGTGCTGGCGGCAGTGCTGTTTGCCGCATCCCACTTCGAGCGGATGCCGGCGTTCTATGCCGGGGCCGCGCCCGCTGTGCTGGCAGGAGCCATCCCCATAGCCGACGGTTTGTTGGACACGCTGCCGGAGGGCGTATGGGCTGCCTTTGCCGTATGGCTTGTGGGTGGCGTGGGTACGGGACTGGCCCTCTACACCGTTAAGTTGCTAGGGGTGCCGGCCATCGCTGCTGAGCTATGGCGGAAGAACTCATTGACTGCGACTGCTGCCGTTGCGTTGACAGCCTCAGCTCTTGTGGGTTTGGGGAACGACCAGACGGCATTTGTCGGGGCCCTGTTGGTAGTCGCGGCCGGAGTGATGGCGGTGGTCGAGGTTCCCGTCGGCAAATGGCTGGCAGGGGAACTGGCAGCGGTGGCTTCCTTGGCTGCGCTTCAACGGGCGCTGCTGTTTGTTGATGGATCGGCGCCGGATTGGTTCTGGGCCGCGCAGTGGTATGTGGCGGCCGGCACCGTCATAGCAGGCTTGCGCTATATCGGCGGCCAGAAAGCGGCGGGCTTGCTGCGGCTCTGTGTCGCTGCTGGTGTCCTTTCCCTGACTTCCTTGGGCACGATTTTTGGCGGCACCTCATCAGAGCACCTGTATGTTCTGGTAGGGCACGTGCTGTTGATCGTGGTGGGCCTGCTCCTCGCGGAACGGGTTCTCGTGGGGTGGGGCGCCGTAGGAGTCGCGCTGAGCGTCATGTGGGCTCTGCGGTCCTACGCCTTTGCTATGTTGGCTTTGGTTGCCTTGGCGCTGATCGTCTTGGCCGTGTGGCGTTTGAACCGCAAGTCTCCCCCGCCCGGCGGCGCGGAATTGCTCGATCAGGATCCCGATGGCGAGAATCCGACAACGGCCCGGAGCCGCGGTGGAATCCGATAATGTTGCATTCTACGGAAAGGAGTACACCATGGAATTCCTGATTTTCCTGGCAGTCATAGCCGCGATCGGCGGCGGCGTGCTTTGGGGACGCAAGCACTTCCGGAAGGAGATTGACCGCGCCAAGCGCATCAATCGGGCCAACAAGAGCAACTAGCAGCTCCACACCCGACCCGGGTGCGATCACCCGGCTGGTTACTTAACCCAAGTAGGCTACATACGGTGCCGGCGCGCCCGCCCCAGCGCCCGGAGCCAATAGAACGAGTCCTTGGGGGTTCTTTCCAAAGTCTCGAAGTCGACGTGGACCAAACCGAAGCGCTGTGAGTAGCCTGCTGCCCATTCGAAGTTATCCATAAGGGTCCAGACGTAGTACCCGCGGAGATCCACATCTTCCGCTATCCCGCCCGGCCCCGTGGCAGTCAGCGCTTGACCCAGATGCTCTGCCAGATACGTGATGCGATTGGTGTCCTGGAGCGCTCCGGTTACGTGGGGCGGTTCGGGAAAGCTCGCTCCACCCTCAGTGATGTACACCGGGGGGAGTGCCTGCCCATAACGGTCCTTCATCTCCCGCAGCAGCAGTGCCAAATGTTCAGGGGCCACGGGCCAGCCGAACCCTGTGGTTTCGTACTCCTGGAAAGCGGCCAGGTGAAAGGGGACCTTGGTCATCTCCGCGGATGTTCCGGTGGGGATTTCAGCCGGACCCCGGCCTGCAGCGACCTTCACGGGGTAGTAGTAGTTGAGTCCGTAGAAATCCAGCGGCTGGCAGATGGTCTCCATGTCTCCGTCCTCGATTGTGCCAAGTGACCGGAACCAGGGCCGCAAGGGCAAAGGAGGCTTGGGGTACTGGCCCAGCAGGACAGCGTCCGCATATATGCGGTTGAGGATGTGGTCGAAGGCCTGGGTCATCAGGCGGTCGGACAGGCTGTTTGTGGCAGGTCGAACGGGGGAGTGCATATTGGAGATCCCGATCTCGCCCCTCACGCCGGCGCCACGGAGTGCCTGCACCGCCAAGCCATGGCCCAGGAGCTGGTGGTGGGCGGCCGGCAGGGCGTTGAACAACAATTGCCGGCCGGGAGCATGGACGCCCAAGGCGTACCCCTGGAGAGTGACCGAAACCGGTTCGTTCAACGTGACCCATCGCTCCACGCGGTCTCCGAATCGCTCTGCGGCGGCCGCGCAATAGGCGGCAAAGTACTCCGCCGTGTCCCGATTCATCCACCCGCCGGCGTGCTCAAGTTCCAGCGGTGTATCCCAATGGAACAACGTGGCCATGGGGGAGATGCCTGCAGCCAGGAGCTTGTCGATCAGGCGGTCGTAGAAGTCCAGCCCGCGTTGGTTCACCGCCCCCTTCCCGCCGGGTTGGATCCGCGGCCAGGACAGCGAGAAGCGGTAGGAATCGACGCCGAGCTCCTGCATCAGGGCAATGTCTTCATCAGAGCGGTTGTAATGGTCGCACGCTATGGTGGGCGAACCGCCGTCGACGATTGATCCGGGCTTTTCCGCGAAAGCGTCCCACCCCGACGGCCCCCGCCCGTCGGCAGTCAGGGACCCTTCGATCTGGAAGGCGGCCGCCGCAACGCCCAGCGTGAATCCTTCGCGCAGCCGTGCGGCGAGGTCTTCCACGGAGCCCGTATCCTGGACGGTCATGCCCCTATCATCCACAGCCACAAGCGGCCCGGCAATGGTGCCTTGGGCCCCGATTGGCCTTTGTCCCATAATTCAGCCATACTGGATGAGTTGTTC
This sequence comes from Paenarthrobacter sp. NPDC056912, assembly GCF_042786555.1. Taxonomy (NCBI): domain Bacteria; kingdom Bacillati; phylum Actinomycetota; class Actinomycetes; order Micrococcales; family Micrococcaceae; genus Paenarthrobacter; species Paenarthrobacter sp. NPDC056912. The sequence continues at coordinate 120,431 of NZ_JBHUCD010000015.1, read as the reverse complement.
AAGCGCTTCTTCGTGTCCCGATCCGGATAATGCCGGGTGTCAGGGTCCAGGCTGAAGCCCAAACATAACCCTGAACCCCAAGATTGCGGTCGAGTTTGCGTGGAAATCGCGACACGCCCGACCGCGGGGGTCGGTGCGCCGGCAGGTTGAGGAACCCGGAATATTCCGGATTCAGCTTGTGCGGCGTGTGGTGGTAAAACCTCAAACGCTTCGGCGGCCACATCAACAGGTAAGTAAACAGAGCAGCCCTAACTAGAGCAGCACTAGCTGAAAGAGAGTCAGGCGACATGGCGGGACAAAAAATCCGCATCCGGCTGAAGTCATATGACCACGAGGTCATTGATGTTTCAGCGCGGAAGATCGTTGAGACGGTCACGCGCGCAGGCGCAACGGTAGTCGGCCCCGTGCCGCTGCCGACGGAGAAGAACGTGTACTGCGTTATTCGCTCTCCGCACAAGTACAAGGACAGCCGTGAGCACTTCGAAATGCGTACTCACAAGCGTCTGATCGACATCATCGACCCCACGCCGAAGGCTGTTGATTCGCTTATGCGTCTCGATCTGCCTGCAGACGTGAACATCGAAATCAAGCTCTAGGGAGGTGCTGAGAGACTATGACCGCAACCCGTAACGTAAAGGGCCTGTTGGGCACGAAGCTCGGCATGACCCAGGTCTGGGACGAGAACAACAAGCTCATCCCGGTAACTGTCGTCCAGGCTGACTCCAACGTCATCACCCAGCTGCGCAACGCAGAGGTAGATGGCTACGTCGCCGTCCAGATCGGCTACGGCCAGATCGACCCCCGCAAGGTCACCAAGCCGCTGGCTGGTCACTTTGAAAAGGCTGGGGTCACTCCTCGTCGCCACGTCGTCGAACTGCGTACCGCAGACGCCGCATCCTACGAGCTGGGCCAGGAGCTCTCTGTTGAGATCTTCGAAGCCGGCCAGAAGATCGACGTCGTCGGCACCTCCAAGGGTAAGGGCTTTGCCGGTGTTATGAAGCGTCACGGCTTCCACGGCGTTGGCGCTTCCCACGGTGCCCACAAGAACCACCGTAAGCCTGGCTCCATCGGTGGCGCATCCACCCCGAGCCGCGTCTTCAAGGGCCTGAAAATGGCCGGCCGCATGGGCGCCGAGCGTCACACCACGCTGAACCTCACGGTTCACGCTGTTGACGTTGAGAAGTCGCTGCTCCTTATCAAGGGTGCCGTCCCCGGTGCCCGCGGCCAGGTCGTACTCGTACGCACCGCCGTGAAGGGAGCCTAGTTAGATGACTAGCACTGTCAAGGTAGACCTGCCTGCAGAGATCTTCGACGTCCAGACCAACGTGCCGCTGCTGCACCAGGTCGTCGTCGCACAGCTCGCTGCTGCACGCCAGGGTACCCACAAGACGAAGACCCGCGCCGAGGTTTCCGGTGCAGGTCGCAAGCCGTTCAAGCAGAAGGGTACCGGCCGCGCCCGTCAGGGTTCCATCCGTGCTCCTCACATGACCGGCGGTGGCGTTGTCCACGGTCCGACCCCTCGTGACTACAGCCAGCGCACCCCCAAGAAGATGAAGGCTGCTGCCCTGCGCGGTGCCCTCTCTGACCGCGCCCGCAACGGCCGCATCCACGTCATTGCTGAACTGGTAGCCGGCACCAAGCCGTCCGCCAAGGATGCACTGGCTTCGCTGCGCGGCGTTACCGAGCGCAAGAACCTGCTCGTCGTAATCGAGCGCGCCAACGATGTTGCTGCACTGTCCGTGCGCAACCTCCAGGATGTTCACGTTCTGTACGCAGATCAGTTGAACACCTACGACGTGCTGGTCTCCGACGACGTGGTCTTCACCAAGGCTGCTTTCGAGGCGTTCGTCGCTGACAAGGCAAAGAACGAGGAGGCCTCCAAGTGAGCGTAACCACCATCAAGGACCCGCGCGACGTCGTGCTTGCACCCGTCGTTTCGGAAAAGAGCTACGGTCTGATCGACGAAGGCAAGTACACCTTCCTGGTGGACCCTCGCTCGAACAAGACCGAGATCAAATTGGCCGTTGAGAAGATCTTCTCGGTCAAGGTTGACTCGATCAACACCATCAACCGTGCCGGTAAGCGCAAGCGCACCAAATTCGGCTGGGGACAGCGCAAGAGCACCAAGCGTGCAATTGTCACCCTCAAAGAAGGCACAATCGACATCTTCGGCGGTCCGCTCGCGTAGCGGAGACCACTTTAACGAGGAAATAAATTATGGGAATCCGTAAATACAAGCCGACTACCCCGGGCCGTCGCGGCTCGAGCGTAGCCGACTTTGCTGAAATCACGCGATCGACTCCGGAAAAGTCGTTGCTGCGTCCGCTGCACAAGACTGGCGGCCGTAACAACTCCGGTAAGATCACCACCCGTCACAAGGGTGGTGGGCACAAGCGCCAGTACCGTCTGATCGACTTCCGTCGTCACGACAAAGATGGCATCAATGCCCGCGTTGCCGAAATCGAGTACGACCCGAACCGCACGGCTCGCATCGCACTCCTGCACTACGTTGATGGCACCAAGCGTTACATCATCGCCCCGAACAAGCTGTCCCAGGGTGACTTCGTCGAGGCTGGTCCTGACGCTGACATCAAGCCGGGCAACAACCTGCCGCTGCGCAACATCCCGGTTGGTACCGTTATCCACGCAGTTGAACTGCGTCCGGGTGGCGGCGCCAAGATGGCCCGTTCCGCAGGTGCTTCGGTACAGCTCGTCGCCAAGGAAGGCCGTTTCGCCCAGCTGCGTCTGCCCTCCGGTGAAATCCGCAACGTTGACGTGCGCTGCCGCGCAACCGTCGGCGAGGTCGGCAACGCCGAGCAGTCGAACATCAACTGGGGCAAGGCCGGCCGTATGCGCTGGAAGGGCGTTCGCCCGACTGTCCGTGGTGTAGCCATGAACCCGGTTGACCACCCGCACGGTGGTGGTGAAGGTAAGACTTCCGGTGGACGTCACCCGGTTAACCCGAACGGCAAGCCCGAGGGCCGTACCCGCCGTCCGAACAAAGAGAGCGACAAGCTTATTGTTCGTCGCCGCCGTACTGGCAAGAACAAGCGATAGGAGCCTGGAGACATGCCACGCAGCCTGAAAAAAGGTCCTTTCGTTGACCAGCACCTCTTTGTAAAGGTCGCACGGGAAAACGATAAGGGCACCAAGAACGTCATCAAGACCTGGTCCCGCCGTTCGATGATCATCCCCGACATGCTCGGGCACACGATCGCCGTACACGACGGACGCAAGCACATTCCGGTGTTTGTCACTGAGTCGATGGTCGGGCACAAGCTCGGCGAATTCGCTCCCACGCGGACATTCCGCGGCCATGTTAAGGACGACCGTAAGGGCAAGCGCCGCTAAGGCGCCTGACCTTACGTCTTAGACGAGAGAAGGAAAGCAATGGAAGCCAAGGCTATTGCGCGTCACATCCGCGTAACGCCTATGAAGGCCCGGCGCGTCGTCAACCTTGTTCGTGGTAAGCAAGCGAATGAGGCTCTGGCAATTCTGAAGTTTGCCCCCCAGGCAGCTTCGGAGCCGGTATTCAAGGTACTTCAGTCGGCAATGGCCAACGCACGTGTCCTCGCGGACCGTGACGGCGTTGCATTCGACGACAGCGACCTGTTCATCAGCGAAGCATTCGTTGATGAAGGCCCGACCATGAAGCGGTTCCAGCCGCGTGCCCAGGGCCGCGCCTACCGCATTAGGAAGCGGACCAGCCACATCACCGTGGTCGTCGCAACCCCGGAGAAAGAGGAGGCTCGCTAAGTGGGACAGAAAGTAAACCCGCACGGGTTCCGACTCGGCATCACCACCGACCACGTTTCGCACTGGTTTGCTGACAGCAACAAGCCGGGACAGCGCTACAAGGATTTCGTCCGCGAGGACATCAAGATCCGTCAGCTCATGTCCACCGGCATGGAGCGCGCCGGCATCGCCAAGGTCGAAATCGAGCGTACCCGTGACCGTGTCCGCGTGGACATCCACACGGCACGTCCGGGCATCGTCATCGGCCGCCGCGGCGCCGAGGCAGACCGCATCCGTGGCGAGCTCGAAAAGCTCACCGGCAAGCAGGTTCAGCTGAACATCCTCGAGGTCAAGAACCCCGAGATGGAAGCACAGCTTGTTGCCCAGGGCATCGCTGAGCAGTTGACTTCCCGCGTGGCTTTCCGCCGTGCGATGAAGAAGGCAATGCAGTCCGCACAGCGTGCGGGTGCCAAGGGCATCCGTGTTGCTTGCTCGGGTCGTCTGGGTGGCGCAGAAATGTCCCGCTCGGAGTTCTACCGCGAAGGCCGTGTGCCCCTGCACACCCTCCGTGCGAACATCGACTACGGCTTCTACGAAGCCAAGACCACCTTCGGCCGTATCGGCGTAAAGGTGTGGATCTACAAGGGTGACGTAACCGCCAAGGAACTGGCTCAGCAGGCAGCTGCTGCTCCGTCCCGTGGCCGCGCTGGAGACCGTCCGGGCCGCCCGGGTGGCGACCGCCGTCGTCGTAACGACCGTCCGGCAGCTGAGGCAGCACCCGCTGCCGTTGAAGCACCGGCCGCTGAAGCTGCTGCTCCGGCAGCAGAAGGAGGACAGGCTTAAATGCTTATCCCACGTCGAGTCAAGCACCGTAAGCAGCACCACCCGGGTCGTTCCGGCGCTGCTACGGGCGGCACCAAGGTCAGCTTCGGTGAGTACGGTATCCAGGCACTGAGCCCGGCATACGTAACCAACCGTCAGATCGAGTCCGCTCGTATCGCGATGACCCGCCACATCAAGCGTGGCGGCAAGGTCTGGATCAACATCTACCCGGACCGTCCGCTGACGAAGAAGCCTGCCGAAACCCGCATGGGTTCCGGTAAGGGTTCTCCGGAATGGTGGGTCGCAAACGTCAAGCCGGGCCGGGTTCTCTTTGAACTCTCCGGTGTCAATGAAGAGGTAGCTCGCGAGGCCCTGCGCCTGGCAATCCACAAGCTCCCGTTGAAGGCACGCATTGTGCGTCGCGAAGGTGGTGAATAGAAATGGCAGTAGGGTCGAAGGATCTCGCACCCGCACAGCTGGACGGTTTCGACAACGAGCGTCTCGTTGAAGAACTCCGCAAGTCCAAGGAAGAGCTGTTCAACCTGCGTTTCCAGTCCGCCACCGGACAGCTGGAGAACCACGGTCGCCTGCGCGCGGTAAAGAAGGACATCGCACGCATCTACACCGTTCTCCGTGAGCGCGAGCTGGGCATTCGTGCCGAGGTTGCCGCACCGGTTGTGGAAGCCAAGGAAGAAAAGAAGTCCAAGAAGGCTGCCAAGGCTGATAAGGCCGAGGTTGAAGCTGGAGAGGACGCCAAGTGAGCGAGAAGGAAACTGTGACGGAAGCAGCAGCCAGCGCTGAACAGCGCGGTTACCGTAAGACGCGTCGCGGCTACGTTGTCTCTGACAAGATGGAAAAAACCATCGTTGTTCAGGTTGAAGACCGCGTGAAGCACGCTCTGTACGGCAAGGTTATTCGCCGCACCTCGAAGATCAAGGCTCACGACGAAGAGAACACCGCCGGCATCGGCGACCTCGTTCTTATCGCCGAGACCCGCCCGCTGTCCGCTACCAAGCGGTGGCGTCTGGTAGAGATCCTCGAAAAGGCCAAGTAAATCCAACGCCGGGTCCGCCTGGCAGTGATTCACTGGAAAGGTCCGCATTCCCTAGGGAGTGCGGACCTTTCCGCGTTCCCCGCCGTTTCGGCTCCAGGCCATAAACGTGCTAGGATATTGAGTTTGTATGGCGCCGTTTGTGCGTCGTCAAATACCTCGTAAACAATCGTGCCGCTGCATACTGCCCCGCGCAGAGTTTTCTGCAAGGGAAGCTGATGCTTGTGGCACGGGCGTTTAGGCCTGTTCTGGCAAAATCCAGGCGGGTCAAGAGACACCCCGATCAACCGTTCCGCAAGGCTCATTCCGTATGCATGATTTCGGTCTGAGAACCGGCGCGACGCAAGGAGTAAAAATTGATTCAGCAGGAGTCGCGACTCAAGGTCGCCGACAACACGGGTGCTAAGGAAATCCTTACCATTCGCGTTCTCGGTGGATCCGGTCGTCGCTACGCAGGCATTGGCGACGTCATCGTCGCTACCGTCAAGGACGCTATTCCCGGCGGAAACGTAAAGAAGGGCGACGTCGTCAAGGCGGTCATCGTCCGTACCAAGAAGGAACGCCGCCGTGCGGATGGTTCCTACATCAAGTTTGACGAAAACGCAGCTGTGATCCTGAAGAACGACGGTGACCCCCGCGGTACCCGTATCTTCGGCCCGGTTGGTCGTGAACTTCGCGACAAGAAGTTCATGAAGATCGTTTCGCTGGCCCCGGAGGTGCTTTAGTCCATGGCTAAGATCAAGAAGGGTGACCTCGTTCAGGTCATCACTGGCGCCAAGCAGGAACGCGGCGGCGACCGCGGCAAGCAGGGCAAGGTCCTGCGCGTATTCACCGATACCAACCGCGTGCTGGTAGAGGGAATCAACCGCGTCACCAAGCACACCAAGGTCGGTCAGTCGCAGCGCGGCACCAAGACCGGTGGCATTGAGGTCGTTGAGGCCCCGATCCACGTTTCCAACGTTGCTTTGGTGGATCCGTCGACCAAGAAGCCGACCCGTGTTGGTTTCCGTCTCGACACCGTTGAGAGGGACGGGGCTACCAAGACCGTTCGTATCCGCGTGTCCAAGGCCACCGGGAAGGACATCTAATGACTGAGACTCTCGAGACTCCAGTAAAGATCGTTCCTCGTCTGAAGACGAAGTACGCAGAGACCATCAAGGCCTCTTTGCAGGACGAATTCAGCTACGCGAACGTGAACCAGGTTCCCCGCCTGGTGAAGGTTGTTGTGAACATGGGTGTTGGAGATGCCGCAAAGGACTCCAAGCTGATCGACGGCGCTGTCCGCGACCTCACCCTGATCACCGGCCAGAAGCCGCAGGTAACCAAGGCCCGCAAGTCGATCGCCCAGTTCAAGCTGCGCGAAGGCATGCCGATCGGTGCACACGCAACTCTGCGTGGAGACCGCATGTGGGAATTCGTGGATCGTCTGGTTTCGCTGGCTCTGCCGCGTATCCGTGACTTCCGCGGCCTCAACGGCAAGCAGTTCGATGGCAACGGCAACTACACCTTCGGTCTGACCGAGCAGGTTATGTTCCACGAAATCGACCAGGACTCCATCGACCGCGTTCGCGGTATGGACATCACGGTCGTCACCACCGCCAAGACCGACGACGAAGGCCGCGCGCTGCTCAAGGCGCTTGGTTTCCCGTTCAAGACCGAAAACTAACTACGTGACAGGTCCGGCCGCGCAGGCTCGTAAGAGCGTGCGCAGCGGAAACCGGTACGAGGAAGGGCTATAGCCCAAATGACTATGACAGATCCTGTCGCAGACATGCTCACGCGTCTGCGCAATGCAAACTCGGCATACCACGACACCGTGACCATGCCGTACAGCAAGTTGAAGGCACGCGTTGCTGACATCCTGAAGGCAGAAGGCTACATTGCCGGCTGGAAGGAAGAAGACGCCGAGGTTGGCAAGAAGCTGACTCTCGACCTGAAGTTCGGTCCCAACCGCGAGCGTTCCATCGCTGGCGTCCGCCGCATCTCCAAGCCCGGCCTCCGCGTTTACGCGAAGTCCACTAACCTGCCTCACGTGCTGGGTGGCCTGGGTATCGCAATCCTGTCCACCTCTTCCGGCCTCCTGACTGACAAGCAGGCCGGCAAGAAGGGCGTGGGCGGCGAAGTCCTCGCGTACGTCTGGTAACGGGAAAGGAAGAGAATAATGTCACGTATTGGACGTCTCCCCATCACCGTTCCTGCCGGAGTTGAGGTCAAGGTCGATGGCTCCGTCATCAACGTCAAGGGTTCCAAAGGCGAGCTGAGCCACACTGTGGCCAGCCCGATCGAGGTTTCCCTGGAAGAGAACACTCTCACGGTCACCCGCCCGAACGACGAGCGCAACTCGCGTTCGCTGCACGGCCTGACCCGCACCCTGATCGCCAACATGATCCAGGGCGTTACCGAGGGCTACGAGAAGAAGCTTGAAATCGTCGGTACTGGTTACCGCGTTCAGGCCAAGGGTTCTGACCTGGAGTTCGCTCTGGGCTACAGCCACCCGGTCAACGTCTCTGCACCCGAAGGCATCACCTTCGTAGTAGAGGGTCCGACCAAGCTCTCTGTTGCGGGTATCAACAAGCAGCAGGTCGGCGAGGTTGCTGCCAACATTCGCAAGCTGCGCAAGCCTGACCCCTACAAGGGCAAGGGTGTCCGTTACGCCGGCGAAGTCATCCGCCGCAAGGTCGGAAAGGCTGGTAAGTAAACCATGGCCATCGCAATTAACAAGAAGCGTACGAACAAGAGCAAGTCTGCTGCACGCAGCCGTCGCCAGCTTCGTATCCGCAAGCGCATCACCGGTACGGCTGTACGTCCTCGTCTGGTCGTCAACCGCTCGGCACGCCACGTATTCGTTCAGGTCGTCGATGACGGCAAGGGCGTAACCGTGGCTTCGGCTTCCACCCTGGAAGCTGACCTTCGGGCATTCGACGGCGACAAGACTGCCAAGGCCAAGCGCGTTGGCGAGCTCGTAGCCGAGCGCGCCAAGGCTGCCGGCATCGAAGCTGTTGTCTTCGACCGTGGCGGTAACAAGTACCACGGCCGCATCGCCGCTGTCGCTGACGGCGCACGCGAAGGTGGGCTGGCACTGTGACCGTTGAAAATAACGAAAAGGACATTCAGGTGACTGAAGCTGTAGCTGCTGAAGCAACTGAGACCGCACCCGCTGCAGACGACCGCCGCGGCGGACGTCGTGGCGAGCGCGGCGAGCGTGGCCAGGGCCGCGGCGACCGTGGTGGCCGTGGTGGCCGCGACGGCGGTCGTGAAGCCGAGAAGAGCCAGTTCGTAGAGCGCGTTGTAACCATCAACCGCGTTGCCAAGGTCGTCAAGGGTGGTCGTCGCTTCAGCTTCACCGCTCTCGTCGTCGTCGGCGACGGCAACGGCATGGTTGGCGTTGGCTACGGCAAGGCCAAGGAAGTTCCCGCTGCTATCGCAAAGGGCGTTGAAGAGGCTAAGAAGTCCTTCTTCCGCGTTCCCCGCGTTGGCAGCACCATCCCGCACCGTGTGCAGGGTGAGGCTGCTGCAGGCGTTGTCCTGCTGCGTCCGGCTTCCGCTGGTACCGGTGTTATCGCCGGTGGTCCGGTCCGCGCGGTATTGGAGTGCGTGGGTATCCACGACATCCTCTCCAAGTCGCTCGGTTCTTCCAACGCGATCAACATCGTTCACGCGACCGTTGCCGCTCTGAAGCAGCTCGAAGAGCCCGCTTCCGTGGCTGCCCGCCGTGGCTTGCCGCTGGATGAGGTTGCTCCTGCTGCTCTGGTGCGCGCGCTCCAGAACCAGAAGGCAGGTGTTTAGTCATGGCTAAGAACCTGACTCCCTCCGACGCCAAGTTGGAGATCACCCAGATCAAGGGCGTCATTGGCGCCAAGCAGAACCAGAAGGCCACCCTTCGGTCCCTCGGCCTGAAGCGCATCGGACACACTGTTGTCCGTAACGCTGACGCCGTGACCGTGGGCATGCTGAACACGGTTCCGCACCTCGTGAATGTAGAGGAGGCGAAGTAATGGCAGAGAACAAGACCGCCACAGAGACTGCTGAGAAGCAGAACGCTCTGAAGGTCCACCACCTGCGTCCCGCCCCGGGTGCCAAGACCGCCAAGACCCGTGTTGGTCGTGGTGAAGGCTCCAAGGGTAAGACCGCTGGTCGCGGTACCAAGGGTACGAAGGCCCGCTACCAGGTAAAGGCTGGCTTTGCCGGCGGCCAGCTGCCGCTGCACATGCGCCTGCCGAAGCTGCGTGGCTTCAAGAACCCGTTCCGGGTTGAGTTCCAGGTTGTAAACCTGGAGAAGCTCAACGAGCTGTTCCCGGAAGGTGGCGCCGTCACCGTCGAGTCACTGGTTGAAAAGGGTGCCGTTCGCAAGAACCAGCCCGTGAAGGTGCTTGGCACCGGCGACATCACCGTCAAGGTTGACGTCACCGCCCACGCTTTCTCTTCCAGCGCTTCGGAAAAGATTGCCGCAGCCGGCGGAACCACCACTGCTCTCTAAGAGTCTGTGGGGCTCCTGCCCGTTGTAAAAGAATCCCGGTATGCGGGGCTTCGGCCCTGTATGCCGGGATTTTTTGCGTGAAAGTGGACTCTCGATTATTACGACGACGTCACAAGCAGCTAGACTCGGTTGTTGGGTTTCATTGAGCCCATCCACATCCTTGTACTTTCTACTCAGGAGGACGCTTGCTAAGCGCATTCGGCCGGGCGTTTCGGACGCCTGATTTGCGACGCAAGTTGTTGTTCACGCTGGGAATCATCACAATCTTCCGCTTGGGAGCCTTCATCCCCTCGCCTGGTGTGAACTACCAGAATGTCCAGCAATGCTTGAACACCGGTGACACCTCGCAGGGCATCTACCAGCTGGTTAACTTGTTCAGCGGCGGCGCGTTGCTGCAGGTCTCGATCTTTGCCTTGGGCATCATGCCCTACATCACGGCGAGCATCATCGTGCAGCTTCTCCGGGTGGTCATTCCCCGGTTCCAGCAGCTCTACGAAGAGGGTTCTTCGGGTCAGTCAAAGTTGACGCAGTACACCCGGTACCTCACCATCGCGTTGGGCCTCTTGAACGCCACGACGCTGGTATCGCTGGCCCGTTCCGGTCAGTTGCTGCCGGGCTGTAACCTGCCGATCATCCCCGATGACAGCATCATCACCACGATCCTCATCATCATCACCCTGACGGCCGGTACCGGCCTCATCATGTGGATGGGCGAGCTCGTCACCGAAAAGGGTGTGGGCAATGGCATGTCGCTGCTGATCTTCACCTCCATCGCTGCAGGCTTCCCCCGCTCGCTGGGTTCCATCTGGGAATCCAAGGGTCCGGGAACGTTCTTCATTGTCTTGGCCATTGGTTTGCTCACGGTGGCCTTGGTGGTCTTCGTGGAGCAGTCACAGCGCCGTGTCCCCGTGCAGTACGCAAAGCGCATGATCGGGCGCCGGACCGTGGGGGGTACCAGCACCTACATCCCCATCAAGGTGAACATGGCCGGCGTTGTGCCCGTCATCTTCGCTTCCTCCATGCTGTACTTGCCCGGCCTGATTTCGCAGTTCAATCAGCCGAAGGCAGGGGAGCCGATTGCGCCGTGGGTTGAGTGGATCAACAACAACCTCACCCGTGGCGACCACCCCATCTACATGGCGCTCTACTTTGCCATGATCGTGTTCTTCACGTACTTCTACGTGGCCATCACCTTCAACCCTGAAGAAGTGTCGGACAACATGAAGAAGTACGGCGGGTTTATTCCGGGCATCCGGGCGGGTAAACCGACCGCGGACTACCTGCAGTACGTGCTTTCCAGGATCACCTTGCCTGGAGCCCTCTATCTGGGCTTCGTGGCGTTGATTCCGCTGGTTGCACTCGTCCTGATCAACGCCAACCAGAACTTCCCGTTCGGTGGCACGTCAATCCTGATCATGGTGGGTGTCGGCCTGGAAACCGTCAAGCAGATTGATGCGCAGCTACAACAACGTCACTACGAAGGGCTTTTGCGATGACGAGAATGCTGATCATTGGACCTCCCGGTTCGGGCAAGGGTACGCAGGCTGAGCGGATTTCCGAGCGCCTCGGCGTAGTCGCCATCTCCACAGGCGACATCTTCCGTGCCAACGTAAAGGGCGAAACCCCTTTGGGCATTGAAGCCAAGAAGTACATGGACGCCGGCGACTTCGTTCCGGACAGCGTCACGAACGATATGGTTCGCGACCGCCTGAGCCAGAGCGACGTCGAGAACGGCTTCCTCCTGGATGGCTACCCGCGCACCACCGCGCAGGTCGACTACCTCGACCAGATCCTCGCTGAGGGCCAGCAGGAGCTCGACGTCGTGCTCCAGCTGACCGCTGACGACGAAGAACTGGTCTCACGCCTCCTCGGGCGTGCCAAGGAAACCGGCCGTTCGGATGACAACGAGACAGTCATCCGCCACCGCCTGGATCTCTACCACGAGCAGACCGAGGCAGTCGTTGCCAAGTACGCCGAGCGTGGCATCCTCACGCAGGTTGACGGCATCGGCGGTATCGACGAAGTTACCGACCGTGTCCTCACGGCGATCGAGTCGGCCAAGGCCGTTTAACGCGACACAACGCGTCCAGGTATCAGGAAAGGTGGGCCCGCGGGCCCACCTTTTTTGTTGGAGCCGCCTGTCCCATCGCTCCAACGCCGCAAAGGCCGGAAACCGAGCCAATTTCGACCATGTTGCCGGATGCGGGAAAATGGTTGGAGCACGGGGCCTGATCGGCTCCACCAGCAAAACCATCCAGAGGAGAACATGGCGTTCGGTCAGCCCCGCATTGAATACAAGAGCAACCAGCAGATGCGCAAGATGCACGAGGCCGGACTTGTCCTTAGCCGAGCTCTTGACGCTGCCGTTGCTGCGGCCAAGGCCGGAGTCACCACCAAGGACCTGGACGACGTGTTCGCCGCAGTCCTCAACGAGGCCGGAGCGAAGTCGAACTTCCTCGGCTATCACGGGTTCCCGGCCACCATTTGCACATCGGTCAACGAGGAAGTTGTCCACGGCATTCCCGGCGGACGGGTTCTGAAGGATGGCGACATCATCTCCATCGACGGTGGCTGCATCGTGGACGGGTGGCACTCGGATTCGGCGCGGACGGTCATCGTCGGCACAGCCGATCCCGAAGACCAGCGCTTGTCCGACGTCACCGAAGCCGCAATGTGGCGCGGCATCGCGGCCTTGGCCCGCGGCAAATTCGTAGGAGACATCGGCAACGCGGTGGATGACTACGTGTCCTCTGTCCCCGGTAAGCCGTTGGGAATCCTTGAGGACTATGTTGGCCATGGCATTGGTTCTGAGATGCACATGGCCCCTGACGTGCTGAACTACCGGACCAACCACCGTGGTCCCAAGATCCGCCCGGGCCTGTGCCTCGCCATCGAGCCCATGCTGGTGCGTGGCGGCATCGAGACGGCCACTTTGGACGACGACTGGACCGTGGTCACCACAGACAGCAAGCGTTCCTGTCAGTGGGAGCATTCGGTGGCTGTTCACGAGAAGGGCATCTGGGTGCTCTCAGCACCTGACGGAGGCGCCGCGCAGTTGGTGCCGCTCGGCGTCGTGCCTGTCCCGATCCCGTAACACCTGCGAAGAAGCGCGGGGGGGCGGGATTAGACCCCCCCCGGATTTTTTGGAAAAGGGGTTTTGAATGACAGATGGGGTTGGGGGGGGAGGTTATAAAAAAAACAAAACCCCCACCC
>NZ_JBHUCD010000015.1:0-107123 GCF_042786555.1 Paenarthrobacter sp. NPDC056912 | reverse complement strand
GTTTTGGTGTGGGGTTGTTTTTTGTTTTACTGCGGCCGCCGGGGGTGGGTGGGGCGGGGGGGGGTGCGCCCCTCCCCCTCCCCCTACAAACGGTCTCCGCCGGGGGCGCATAGGCCAGCCCCCCCCCGCTTCTTGTGTACGAAAGGGGTTATGCCTTCAGCTTGGGCTTGACGTCCTTGGTGTAGATACCGTCGAGCGTTTTCTTCAGCTCGGTCATGGTTGCCTGCACGTCGCCTTGTTGGGTCAGGATCTTGGCCGCGGCCTTGGCCATCTCCTGGTCAGCGCCAGGCAGGAACACACGTGCATTGTCCTGGACCTTGGTGACGGCGAGCTGGTCCATGGCGGTTTTGATCTGCGGAGTGGCGGCGAGGACTGCCGACATATCGGCTGAGAGCCGGGTAGGCATGTAGCCCGTCGCAGCCGAGAAGGCAGCGGTGTTCTCAGGTTCGGTCATGAACTTCAGGAAGGTCGCTGCAGCCAGCTGCTCTTCCTTGGTGATGCCGCTCGGAATGCCGAGGCCGGCGCCACCGGTGGGGCAGACTCCGCTGGGTACCTCGGGGCCGCCGGGAAGGAAGCCGACGCCCACGTTGAACTTGGCCGCCTTCAGGACACCCAGCAGGGAACCGGTGGACGAGATGGTGGACGAGGTGATGCCGGCGGCAAAGTCGTCAGCTGCTTCCTTGGACGACACACCTGCCCAAGCGTCCCTGTAGATGGAATCCTGTGCCCACTGGAGGGCAGCCACTGATTCCTTGGAGTCACAGGTGATGTCCCAGTCCTTGGACCAGCTGCCACCCCAGCCCCACAGGTTGTTCTGCAGGGTCCAGCCGGCGTAGCCGGCCAGGGCGGGGTAGATGTAGGCATACTGGGCGCCTGACGTGGCCTTGAGCTTCGGAGCCCACTGGGCGAATTCCTGCCACGTTGCCGGGGCCCGGTCCGGAAGTCCTGCTGCCTTGAAATGGTCCTTGTTGTAGTAGAACAGGGGCGTGGAGCGGCCGTAGGGGAGCGCCCACTGCTTGTCGTCGTACTTGTAGTCGTCCACCAGCGACTTCTGGAAGTCATCGACCTTGATGTCCAACTGCTTCACCAGGCCATCAATGGGGATGATGCTGCCGTTGGAGTAGTAGCGGAACCACCACACGTCAGAGAGGACCACCAGTCCCGGCAGGCCGGTCTTGGCCGCCTGTGACGTCTGGAACTTCTGGGCGATTTCCTCGTAGTTGGCGCCGGCCGTCACCAGGTTGACCTTGATATCCGGGAACTTGGCGTGGAACTTCTCAATAATCGCCTTCTCCACGTCCTGCGACTTGCCCGGGTGGTTGGTCCAAAAATCGATGGACGCTGCGGGCCTCACGCCCGTGAAGTCGATCGTGGAGGTGTCGACGGCGTCTGCCGTGCCCGCCGTCGATGGCCCGCCGCATGCGGCGAGGGCCGCTGCTCCGGCTCCAAGGCCTGCCAGCCCCAGGAAATGTCGGCGGTCAAGGTTGGTACGCATGGTGCTTCCTCTCAATAACTCTCAATAGGGGTATTTCGATGCGATGGTGCGGTTGGAAAAATCAGCCGGTGACACTGCCTTGGGTCAATCCGGCAACGATGTAGCGCTGGAGCGCGGCGAAGACCAGCAGGATGGGGACGATCACCAGCACAGCGCCGGCCATGAGGATGCCCCAGCCTGCCCCGTTGCCTTCTGAGTTCTGCAGCAAGGTCAGGCCCACCGGGAGTGTCATTGTTTCGGGCCTGTCCGTGATGATCAGGGGCCAGATGTAGTCGTTCCACTCACTGACCACAGTCACCAGGGCTACGGTGGCGATGGACGGAACCGACACAGGCACGATGATCTGCCAGAGGCGCCGCCAATGGCCGGCGCCGTCGATCTCGGCTGCTTCGAGGATGGACGGCGGCAGGGACAGGAAGTGCTGCCGTAGCAGGAACGTGCCGAACGCCGTCCCGAGGCCCGGGAGGATGATGCCCCATAGCGTGTTCTTGCCGCCCATGCCCGCGATGAGGATGTAGTTGGGCAGGATGGAAACCTGCGCCGGAACCATGAGGGCTACAAGGATCAGTACGAAGATGACGTTCTTGAAAGGGAAGCGGACGAACACCAGCGCATAGGCCGTCAGGATGGCAAGGATGACTTTGATGGACGAACCCACCACGGTGACGATCAGGCTGTTGGCGAAGAACTGCGCGAACGGGACGGTGGTCATCGCAGTCGCATAGTTTTCCAGGTTGAGGGATTCCGGCAGGATTCTGAGATCCATGGTCACGATTTCGCCCGGCTGCTTGAAGGAACTCAGCAGCATCCACAGCAGCGGCAGGAAAACCACCAAGGTGGCAATGATCAAAGGGACATAGCCGGTTGCGACAGTCTGGAGCAGACTAGCCCTGGAAAGCGGCCGCGGCGGCTCGGGCGGAGAGGTCTCCTCCGGCGAAACAACGACGGCGGATGGCAGCGCGCTCATGAGTAGTGGACCTTTCGCTCAACGAACCGCAGTTGGAGGACGGTGATGATCAGCAGGATGACGAACAGGACCACTGAGATCGCGGCCGAGTAGCCGGCCCTGTTGTAGGCGCCGAAAGCCTGCAGGTACGCCTCGTAGATCAATGTGCTGGTGCCGTTGCCGAGCGGAGTCATGATGCGGATGAGGTCGAACGCCTGCAACGAGCTGAGCATGGTGGTGATCAACAGGAAGAACGTGGTGGGGGAAAGCAGCGGGACGGAAATGTTGAAGAACCGGCGAACACTGTTGGCTCCGTCCAGGGCTGCGGCTTCCATGACGTCGCGCGGCAAAGACTGCAGGCCGGCGAGGTACACCACGGCGCAGTAACCCAGGTTCTTCCAGACGTACACGATGATGACCATCGCCAAGGAAAGTTGGGGATCGTTGATCCACTGTGGGCTTTGCTGGCCGAAGCCCCGAAGGATCCAGGCGAGCACACCGTAGCCGGGGTCAAAGATGAACAGCCACACCAAGCCCACCCCGACGCCGGAGAGCACGTAGGGCGCGAACACCGCTGAGCGGGCGAACGTGGTGCCCCGGACCTTGGAGTTGAGGGCAAGGGCGACCAAGATGCCGAGCACCATGGATCCGCCCACGGTCACCACGGTGAAAACTGCCGTAGTCCCGAGGACCTTGGGCGCGTCATCGCTGGTGAAGAAGGTGACGTAGTTCTGGAGCCCCACCACAGTGGCCGAAGCCGAGCCCAGTGTCCAGTCCAGAGTGGAGTAATAGATGTTGTTGATCAGGGGCCAATAGGTGAACGTGCCGATCAGCACCAGGTTCGGCAATGCCAGGGCAAGAAACACCAGGAAGTCCTTGCGGCTCCGGCCGGACCACCGTCGCCTTTTCGGACGGGTCGGTGCGGCAATTTCTGGCTGGGCCGGCGGCTGGGCACCTGGTGGTTCTGCCGGCGCAGGCGTGCTGCTGTGAATCAGTCGGGAAGTCATGGGTCACTAACGGTGTCGGGCGAATGTGGGCGCCAGCTCCCGGATCGGGGCGGCGGGACAGGCCTAGCTCACCACATGGAAATGGGCCCGAACGGCCAAAAGCTGGCACGCTCGCGATAGTTGTCTTACACTTCCAAGCCCGTTTACTCAGCGTTACTCGCGTGTTCGTATTTGAGGCTCGGCTACCACTTGTTGCCGCCGGTGGTCGCAGCCAACTGGCTGCCACCCTCTGCGCGCTCGGTCGTGCCTCCCCAACGGCACCCTCGCCTCGCAAGCTCGGCCAGGGAACCCTGCCGTCGTGGGCCCACCTTAGACGCGCGCTGCCGGGTGCCAGCCATATTGCTGAGTGAGCCGTCGCTGCAGGTGGAGAATGGAGCCATGAATTCGATCACCGATGTTCCTGGCATACGGGTTGGGCATGTGCAGAAGAGGGGAGAGGGGTGGTTGTCCGGGGTGACTGTGGTGCTTCCTCCGCCGGGGACCGTGGGGTCTGTTGATGTTCGCGGGGGAGGTCCCGGTACTCATGAGACTGATGCCTTGGACCCGACCACTCTTGTGTCCACCGTGGATGCCGTGGTGTTGACCGGTGGGAGTGCGTTTGGGCTGGTGTCCGCTCACGGTGCTCAGCGGTGGTGTGAGGAGCAGGGGAGGGGCTTTGCTGTTCCGGGGACCGTGGTGCCGATTGTTCCCGCTGCGGCCATCTTCGACCTCGGGCGCGGTGGCGACGTGCACGCACGGCCCGACGCCGACATGGGCTACCAGGCAGCAGCCGCCGCCTTCGCGTCCGGTGACCATGCCGCCGTCGGACGTGGAAGCGTTGGCGCCGGTACCGGTGCTGTCATTGCGCGCGGGCAGTACAAAGGCGGGATTGGCACGTCCTCGATCACTCTCGACCACGGTGTGATCGTTGGTGCAATCGCTGTGGTGAACGCGCTCGGCGCTCCACTGGGGCTTGGGCAGCCCGTGCCGAGGGCGGCCGGCCCGCATGGCCTGAACACGACGCTGGTGGTGATCGCGACCAATGCTGTGCTTGATGTCGCTGAGTGCAAGCGGACCGCCGGCGCCGGGCACGCGGGGTTGGCCCGGGCGTTGGATCCTTCCCATACGCTGGCCGATGGTGACACTGTGTTCGCTTTGGCGACGGGCGCCGTCGAGCTTGACCGCAGCACCGAGCAGGCGCGGCAGGTGTCGCTGATTACGCTCCAAAGTGCCGCTGCGGAGGCAGTCCGGTTGGCGATCCTGGACGGTGTCCTTGCTGCGGATGGCGTGACGACGGCCGCAGGTGAATTCCCGGCGTTCCGGTCGTCGGGGGAGTGACGGCGGCGGACCCTTGCGCTACCATTGACGGATTTAACTTTCCGGCCTCATTGGCGTAGAGTTATTTGTTGGTTGTCTCTGCAGCCACGCCCTTTTTAGTGTCGTGGTTCCAAGAGGGCCAAGCAAACAAAAAACGTCCGCTGGATCTTCGGTGCCTAACCGGAGGACGGTGGCAAACAACAGTTAGCGGAGGATATGGCCAAGAAGGACGGGGTCATTGAGATCGAGGGCGTTGTGACTGAGGCGCTGCCCAATGCGATGTTTCGTGTTGAGCTCACCAATAAGCACGTCGTTCTCGCACACATCTCTGGGAAGATGCGTCAGCACTACATCAGGATTCTCCCAGAGGACCGCGTAGTGGTGGAGCTGAGCCCATACGACCTCACTCGTGGTCGTATCGTCTACCGCTACAAGTAAATTGCTGGGCGGCCAGGCAACAGTGCCTAAGCCGCTCCAGCAGATCAACTGCAAAACACGCAAAGGAACGCCATGAAGGTCAAGCCGAGCGTCAAGCAGATCTGCGACAAGTGCAAAGTGATCCGCCGTAACGGCCGGGTCATGGTGATCTGCGAGAACCCGCGCCACAAGCAGCGCCAGGGCTAATTCCCCTTCCGGGAATCAGCGTCCGCAAGGGCAAACCTGGGTTGCTAACCCACGCAAGTAAATTAAGGCAGCACAAGCTGTGCCAGGACTGCATTCAGAGCCCGGTCAGCGTACCCCCGGTCGGAGGCTGGGGCCACACGGAACGTGTGGGTGTACTGCCTACGACCTCCGGTTTATTCAAGGAGTACCGCCACTATGGCTCGTCTCGCTGGCGTAGACATTCCCCGCGAAAAGCGGTTGGAAATTGCGCTTACTTACATCTACGGCGTGGGCAAGACCCGTGCACACGAAACCCTGGCTGCCACCGGCATCAGCGCTGACGTTCGCGTCAAGGACCTGACTGACGCCGAGCTGGTCCAGCTGCGTGACTACATTGAAGGCAACTACAAGGTTGAGGGTGACCTTCGCCGCGAGGTAGCCGCTGACATCCGCCGCAAGGTAGAGATCGGCAGCTACGAAGGCCTGCGCCACCGCAAGGGCCTGCCCGTACGCGGACAGCGTACGAAGACCAACGCTCGTACCCGCAAGGGCCCGAAGCGCACCGTCGCCGGCAAGAAGAAGGCCGGACGTTAATCCCTCGGGATTGACCTGGTTTTCCCCCGATAACTTTCTGTAGGAGAAACAATGCCCCCGAAGACTCGTGGAGCGGTCCGTAAGCCGCGTCGCAAGGATAAGAAGAATATTGCGCTTGGCCAGGCGCACATCAAGAGCACCTTTAACAACACCATCGTGTCCATCACGGACCCGAACGGTGCTGTAATCTCATGGGCTTCCGCCGGTGAGGTTGGCTTCAAGGGCTCCCGTAAGTCCACTCCGTTCGCTGCCCAGATGGCTGCTGAAGCTGCTGCAAAGCGCGCTCAGGAGCACGGTCTGCGCAAGGTTGACGTATTCGTCAAGGGCCCGGGATCCGGACGCGAAACCGCAATCCGTTCACTTCAGGCCGCTGGCCTCGAGGTTGGCTCCATCCAGGACGTCACCCCCAGCGCCCACAACGGTTGCCGCCCGCCGAAGCGCCGCCGCGTCTAATTAGGTCTTCCCTGCCTGACCGGCCGGGCCTGCTATGGATGGTTTCTACCTTCCGTCAGCATGGCCCGGCTGGTCAGGCTGGAAACCGAAGCCGATTTCCACCACCTGTGTTGCGTCATATAGCGGATGCTCGCCGAAAGGAAACCTAAGTGCTCATTGCACAGCGCCCCACCCTGTCTGAAGAAGTTGTATCCGAGAACCGCTCCCGTTTCATCATTGAACCGCTGGAGCCGGGCTTTGGTTACACCCTCGGAAACTCCCTCCGCCGTACCCTGCTCTCCTCCATCCCCGGTGCCGCTGTAACCAGCATCCGGATCGATGGCGTGCTGCACGAGTTCACCACGGTTCCGGGTGTCAAGGAAGATGTCACCGAGATCATCCTGAACATCAAGAACCTTTCGGTTTCCTCCGAGCACGATGAGCCGGTTGTTGCTTACCTGCGCAAGCAGGGCCCCGGAGTCGTCACCGCCGCGGACATCGCTCCGCCGGCCGGCGTCGAATTCCACAACCCGGATCTGCACATTGCCACTCTGAACTCGAAGGGCAAGTTCGAACTCGAACTGACCATCGAGCGCGGCCGTGGCTACGTTTCGGCAGCTCAGAACAAGTCCGGCGACTCCGAGATCGGCCGTATTCCGGTCGACTCGATCTACTCGCCGGTCTTGAAGGTAACTTTCCGCGTGGAAGCTACCCGTGTCGAGCAGCGCACCGACTTCGACAAGCTCATTGTCGACGTCGAGACCAAGCAGGCTATCGCACCGCGTGACGCCGTTGCTTCCGCAGGCACCACCCTGGTGGAACTGTTCGGTCTTGCCCGTGAGCTGAACACCGCAGCTGAAGGTATCGAGATTGGCCCGTCGCCGACGGACGCTGCCCTGGCAGCCGACATGGCTCTGCCGATCGAGGATCTGGACCTCACGGTCCGTTCCTACAACTGCCTCAAGCGTGAGGGCATCCACACCGTGGGTGAACTCGTTGCCCGCTCCGAGGCCGACCTCATGGACATCCGTAACTTCGGTGCGAAGTCCATCGACGAGGTCAAGGCAAAGCTCGTTGAACTGGGTCTGTCCCTCAAGGACTCCCCTCCCGGTTTCGATCTCGCAGCCCGCGCCGCAGCCATCGAAGAGGACGACGCCGCGTTCAGCGACGACGAGCTCTAAACAGCAGATCTTGGCCGCACGGTCCAGCGATGGACCTGACCGGCTTACATAACAGGAGAAATTACTATGCCTACCCCCACTAAGGGTCCGCGCCTCGGAGGCGGCCCGGCTCACGAGCGCCTGATGCTCGCGAACCTGGCAGCTGCTCTGTTTGAGCACAAGCGCATCACCACCACGGTCACCAAGGCCAAGCGCCTGAAGCCGTACGCAGAGCGTCTGGTCACCTTCGCCAAGCGTGGCGACCTCGCTTCCCGCCGCCGCGTTCTCGGCCTGATCAGCGACAAGGGCGTTGTCCACGAGCTGTTCACCGACATCGCCGGCGCCGTTGCCAACCGCGATGGTGGCTACACCCGTATCACCAAGATCGGCAACCGCAAGGGCGACAACGCTCCTATGGCTGTCATCGAGCTCGTCCTCGAGCCGGTTTCCCCGAAGCAGGCCGTTGTTGCTGAAGCAACCGCAGCTGCTGCCAAGGCTGCTCCGGCTGCCGAGGAAGAGGTCGTTGAGACCGAAGCCGTAGAAACCGAAGTTGCTGAAGCCGAAGAGGCTCCCGCCGCTGAGGCTGAGGTTGCTGAAGCTGAAGCTGCTGAGACCGAAGAGGCTCCGGCCGCTGAGGACAAGAAGTAATTCACTGAATTCTTCACAGTAGACTTAAGTCTATGAACGAACGAAAACCCGCTGCCCCCGTTTTGGGGGGCGGCGGGTTTTTGCGTGTCCGACTTGATCTTTCGTACGACGGCGGCCCCTTCAGCGGGTGGGCGCTGCAGCCTGGTCTTCGGACCGTGCAAGGCGCACTTGAAGAAGCTTTGGCGCTCCTCCTGCAGCGAGCTGTCCGGGTGACGGTTGCCGGTAGGACCGACGCCGGAGTCCACGCCCGTGGCCAGGTAGTGCACCTGGACCTGACGGAAGCCGAATGGCTGTCACTGCCGCGCGGGCACGAACTCGATCCCGCCGTCGCGCTTTTGCGCCGGCTCCGTGGCGCCTTGAGCCGGATACTCGGTGACCACACAGGTGCCGTAGAAGTACACGACGCCGTTCTGGCGCCCGAAGGCTTCGACGCCCGCTTTTCGGCATTATGGCGTCGGTACAGCTACCGGATTGCCGACGGTCCTGCGCGTTGGGACCCTGTCCTGCGCGGGATCACGTTGTGGCACAAATCGCCGGTGGATGTCCCGTTGATGAACGAGGGTGCCTCGGCGCTGCTGGGACTGCAGGATTTCCGTTCCTATTGCAAGCCCCGGGAAGGGGCCACCACTGTCCGCGAACTGCAGAAGTTTCAGTTTGATCGGGGACCAGACGGCGTCATCGTCGTCACGGTGCAGGCCGATGCTTTTTGCCACAACATGGTGCGTTCCCTCGTGGGTTCTGCCCTCCGTGTGGGGGAGGGCCTGGAACCCGTGGGATGGCTCCACCAGCGGCTCGTGGAACGGAAACGGGATGCTAAATCTGTCCTGGCCGCCCCGCACCCGCTGGTGCTGGAGCAAGTTGCTTATCCGTCCGACAGCGAGGTTCTCGCCCGTGCCGAACTGACTCGCGCACGCCGGGAGTAGACGCCCTACTTGGCCTCTTCGGACTTGTCGGGGTTTTTGGTCCAGATGGAGGCGAGCATTCCGATGACCAGGATGGCGGGTGCGCCGTACATCAGAGTGTTCATCACGATGGGTTCGCGGAGGGCGCGGATGGCGTTGCCGATGTGGGGGATGGTGGCGATTTGCTTGTCCACGGTTTTGCCTTGGAGGGTGGCGATCCAGGGGTCGATGCCGTTGTTGGCGTCGCCTTTGGTTTGGACTGCGACGCCGCCGTCGGCGGTGGCGGTGATTTCGGTGATGCGGTGGGTTTCCACCCGGTGGTCTTCGACGGGGATGTGGTAGGTGATGATGTCGCCTACTTTGATGTCCGTGATGGGGGTGGGGACGGTGACGACGACGTCGCCGGGGTTGATCAGCGGGGCCATGGATCCGGTGAGCATGGTGGAGGTTTGGTAGCCGAGCACGCGCGGGCCGATGGCCAGGAGCAGGAAGGCCAGGGCGGCGAGGACCAGGGTGCCCAGGCCGATGAATTTCATGATGGTGCCGGCGACGCGGCGGAAGGCACCCGGCGCTGCAGTGGTTTCGACGGCGGGAGTCCCGACGGCGGCGGGCCGGGGTTCGCTGGCGGTCTTGGTTGCGGAACGCCGGCCGTGGAGGGCGGGTCCGTTGATGCTGGTCAGTGCGCTCATTGTCCTGGCGTTCCTTCCGGAATGTTCGTTGTTTTCTGATTAACAGTCTGTGGTGACTGGCTCAATCTTGCTGCGTGAAAGCCTCAAGTCTTGCTCAGGAAATGGACCGGGAACCGGCCGGAAGGGCAAACCGGCCGGCCCCCGGGGCCTGGTGGGAGAGGCTCCTTGCAAGGGGAGCCTCATTGCGTGGTGCTAGCTGGTGGTTGCGGTGCGTTGGGTGCCGGTGAAGGAGAAGGCGATGGTGGAGGTGGCGCCTTGGAAGGTGTCGCCTGCGGTGGTGGGGAACGCGGTGGTGACTTTGAGGTTGTCGGTTTTGGCCGAGGTCAGGGAGGTCAGGTTGTTCAGGACTTTGTTCGCGGTGATGACCGGGGCTGCGGCCATGACGGTGGTTTTGGTTCCGGCGCAGGTGTAGGGGGCTGCGGCTCCGGTCCAGGCAACACTGCAGTTTTCGATGGTCAGTTGCAGGCCGTTGGTGGTGTCGGTGGTGAGCAGGGATCCGGTGGCGCCGGCGGAGGTGGTCAGGGTGACGTTGTTCAGGTCCGAGTTGCCGCTGTTGGCCAGGGTGACGAGCTTTTCGACTTTGTCTCCGGGCAGCAGGCCAGCGACCGGGACGTTGAGGGTGTTGTTCGCTCCGGTGCCCAGGGCGATGGTGACGGTGCCTGCGGTGACGGCTTGGGAGGCGGAGGTCGAGGACGTGAACGCGCCGTAGGTGCCCATCCCGGCGACGGCGGCTGCGGTGCCGACCAGTGCGACGGAAGCGAGGATCTTGCCGGAGGTGGTCTTGAGGCTGATGGCCATGGGAATCAGTGTCCTTTCAGTGGGCCACCCGTCCGGGCCGGCCGTTGCTCTTTCAGCCTGTCTGGCTGATGAGGACTACTCTGCCGGGCCAGAATCAAGAACAAATCATGCAAACCCGCAACAGTGCCTCAGGAAAACCTCAAGACTCCCGCCTTTTTTTGGGTTCTGTTGGGGCAGACCCCCTCCCGGCTCTGGGTACCGGAAGGGGGCCCTATCGGCCGCCCATGGTCTGGGATCCATGAACGACCGGTCTATAGGCCGCGTTACCAGTCAGCCCGGACTCACTCGGGCAGCCTGATCAAGCGGGAGCTGGTGCTGATGGCGTTGACGGCCGAGGCGAAGATCGGACCCATTTCCGAGCCAGTTGCTGCACAGAAGAAGAAGTCTCCGTCTGCGTTTTCCGTTGCCCTTAGTGCTGTTGTGGAGCAGTCATTCGACGCCGTGGTCGGAACGCCTGGTGCTTTTGGAGAAGCGGCTGCGGCCAGGACGGTACGGACGTAATCTCCGCTGCTGCCGTTGCATCGAGCTGAGTTGGCATCACCGAATGCCACCGTGATGATGAGTAGTCCTTCGTTCTTGGCATTCGTGGCAACGTCCGTAAGGTTTTTGCACGCGGCCGGGCCGTTGGAATTACCAATATCGCCGCTGCTACTGAGGGCTGCCGTTCCTGTTGTGATGGTTTCTTCGTTCGGTTCGCCATCGGTTTCCAAAATGATTGCCTTCCGTGCTGGCGTGGAGCGCGCGGGCAGAGTGCCTAAATTGTTCGGCGTGTAGCCGAGTACATAGCGTGCCGCCGCCTTTAGAGGTGCTGCCAGATAGGTTCCCGTGCTCGACGAGGATAGACACGTCAACCCATTCACCAACGTGCTGCTGCCATTCAGGGGAGGCACCCCGCCGGGAGTAGCTGGGCTATTTGTGTAATTGTTGGAAAACGGGACGGGGACCCAAGGCCCGTCGGTCCGTGAAGTCGATGGAGTCGTGACACAGGTGCCCGGGCTGGTCTTGCTGCGCCCGATGGTGCCCAACGCCACGTATTGCTGTTCCCTGGTCATGGTTTGCAGCGTGCCTTTGATTCCGGCCACCATGGCGTTGCGGTCAGCGTCGCTCATGCTGCCCGTCCTATCCGCAACCATCACGATGTCCATGGGGTTCGGTATTTGGGCCCCGCATGAGCCCTTGCACGCTGTTGCTGATAGTGACCCGGTGCTGCCAGTGTTGACGCCGATCACTGGCGCAAAGGCAAAAGGAACGTCCTTGGCTGCGGTCACGATGATGGTATTGCACGTATGTGTGCCGCCCGGTACGCAGGGAATGGAGCATACCTTTTCGTTGCATTTGGCTCCTGCAGTGGTTCCGGGATCGCAGACGTTCGGGACTTGGCCGCTGGCAACGGTCTTAGCCGCACCGGTGGATGCCACGAGGCAGCGGAACGTGATGGTGGGGTTGGCTTGGGGGTCGTTGCTCTTGGCGTAGGCAACGGCCGCGGTCTGGGCCGCCGTCGGATTGTTCGGCAGGGACCCTGCGCCCGCCAGGGCTGCTGCATCCAGGGCATTGCTCAGGTCCTGGCGCTCGTAGGCCAGCTTGCCGAAGTCCAGCGCCAGTGCCAATGCCCCGAACAGAAGGGGAACCATGAGGGCAAAGATGATGATGGAAGCACCACGTTCGTTGGGCGCTGCTTCCCGGGTTCGTAGATGTTTTGACGCCGTACCGCGCCCGATTATGCCGCGCATGTTCCACCGGTCCAGTTCTTGGTTCCCGAGGTCACTGTCGCGGTGCCCTCCATCTTCATGACGTACTTGGCATCGAAGTGTCCATCCAGGATCCAAGAGAAGAAGCCGCTGACTGAACGTTGCGGATAGCGCAAGCAGACCACCAGCTTCCCTGGCGCGCCTCCCGTGGTATCCACGACGAACTTGGCCTGAAGCTTGCTGGCATCAAGGTTGCCCTTGGCGCCTGTTACTGATGCGATGACGTCGCCTTGGGTTACGCCTTGCCGCGCACCCTCCCGGGCCGCGGCTTGCAGCCCGATGCTCTCGCTATAGGCAACGCCGAAATCGATCACTCCCAGCAGCATGCTCAGGAGCAGGGGTACGATGATCGCGAATTCGACCATGGACGCGCCGCGTTGAGGGTCATCGTCATGGGATGTCTTCCAGCTGAATAACCTGAACATGTTCTTCTCCTTGCCGTCTTTAGAGCTTGGCGAATGTGCTGACGGCATTGATGACGGCAGGGCCAAGAATGATGATGAACAACGGTGGGAATATGAAAAGGAGCAGCGGGAAGACGACGGCCACAGGGAGTTTCATCGCCTTCTCTTCCGCTCGGAGCCGCCGCTTGATGCGCATTTGCTCCGCTTGCGGTTTCAAGACCCTCGCGACGGACAATCCTTGGATGTCCGCTTGGACAATAGCCCCCACAAAGCTCCGGAGGTCCGGAACCGTGGACCTGTCCGCCAGGGCCTTATACGCTTCGCGTCTTGATCGCCCTGCTTGAATGTCTTGAAGGGTTCGGACTATTTCGTCGGCCAAGGGACCTGTTCCGCTAGCCCCTACCCGGGACATCGCTACATCAAAACCCAAGCCCGCTTCAACAGAGATCAGCAGTTGATCCAATACGTTGGGCAAATCCCTTTCCATGCGGGTCTGGCGTTTGGTTCCGTTGTTGTACACCAGAAGGTCTGGGAGGAAGTAGCAACCGACAGCCAACACCAAGGTCAGGAAAATACCTAGGGGAGACTTCAAGCCGCCCAGCACCAAGGCGAGCAGGCCACCACCGAGAGCTGACAGTGGTTTTAGCGTCAGGAGGCGCTCCAAAGGCATGGAGGAGGGACGCCCTGCATTCGCCAGCGTTTGGTCCAGACGAGTGACGTAGCTGGTTGGTGTTAACTTCCTAGCCATCCGAAGCAGCCAACTGGGCTGTGACGGCGCAGCCGTTGCCTGGCGACGTGCCAAAGTGTCGAGCCGAGTCCGGATTAGCCTCCCACCGCTCCGGTCGACGCCGATAAGCGACCAAGCAAAGTAGGACGCAGGGAGGATAACCGCTGCGATCATCAGCCAAACTGTTGGATTCATGGCGGCAATCTCCTAGAACTCGATCTTGACCATGCGGCTGATCCAAAAGGACCCGATGGCCATCATGACGGCGCCGATGGCGATAAGCACCCAGCCGAGCAGCGACTGGGTGAGCACAGCCATATACCCGGGGTTGACCAGGTTTATGAAAGCCCCAACGAAGAACGGCAGGGCAATGAGGATGTAGGCCGAGAATTTCCCTTCAGCGGCAAGGGCTCGTACCTGTCCCTTGATCTGCGCTCGTTCTCGCACCGTCTCCGCAATGTGGTCAAGGACGCCAGCCAAGTCACCGCCCACCTCGCGATTGATGTCGATGGCCTGGCTGAGCCACTCGAAGTCCTCGCAATGCATCCGTCGACCAACGTCGGCCATGGATTCCGACACCGGCCGGCCCACCCGATTCTCGTTGACGATCCGGGCTAGTTCCTCGGAGACTGGGGCCGGCATCTCCAGACTGGCGCTTTGCATGCTCTGTGCCATGCTGTGACCTGCTCTCAAACTGCCCGAGAGCGCCATGAGCATGTCGCTGAGCTGGCCGGCAAAGGCGATCCTGCGGCGTCCGGTACGCACCTTGACAATGAGCAGGGCCAAAAGCGGTGATAAAAGAGCGAGGACGATGCCAAGGAACGGACCTTGGAAGAGGAGTCCAACAAGAAACAAAACGAAGCTCCCGATCAAAACGAGGACTGAAAATTCCGAGGGCTTGCTCGTGATGCCAGCGTCGTTCAGGGCGTCGCGTCCAAAGATCCCGCCCCGCCCCTGGCCTGACCCTCGTTCCACAAAGGAGACAGTCGCTTCGCCCAGTTTGGAGATCACCGAGCTTCCGTCTTCAGTGGCGGCAGGACGCCGCCTGCTGACATCGATGTCCTTGTAGCGAGGCCGCAGGAGCACGAACAGAGTCAACAAGACGGCGGCGACAATAGCGGCCGCCCCTACCAGGAGTGCATAGTCCGGCATCACGTTGCTCACCTTCCCCTCTGTTGGGCTGCGGGCACGAAGACCTCTGCAGGAAGGTAGATGCCCATATCCGCGAGCTTCTCCACGAATCGGGGGCGGATGCCGGTTGGTACCGTGCGTCCGACGAACCGGCCCTCCGCGTCGACACCGGCCGCAAAGTCGAACGTGAAGGCGTCCTGAAGCGTGACCACCTCCCCCTCCATGCCCAGGACCTCCGTGATGTGGGTGACGCGTCGCGTGCCGTCCTTCAACCGGCTGAGTTGCACGATCACATGCACAGCGCTGGCGATCTGTTCGCGGATTGCCCTCAAAGGCAGCTCCATGCCCGCCATCAATACCAGCGTCTCCATACGGGCGATCGCATCCCGTGGGGAGTTGGAGTGGACCGTGGAGATGGATCCGTCATGACCGGTGTTCATGGCTTGAAGCATGTCCAGGGCCTCGCCGCCGCGCACTTCCCCGACCACGATTCGGTCCGGACGCATGCGGAGGGAGTTTCGGACCAGATCCCGAATGGAGACGGCCCCGCGGCCCTCAGTGTTGGCAGGCCGGCTTTCCAAGCGGACTACGTGGCTTTGCTGGAGCTGCAGTTCCACTGCGTCCTCGATGGTGACAATTCGTTCTTCTTCAGGAATGAAGGAGGACAACACGTTAAGAAGAGTCGTTTTACCGGTGCCGGTGCCGCCGGACACGATGATGTTCAGGCGTGCTTTGACGCAGGCGTCTAGAACCTGGGCCATTGCGGGCGAGACGGAGTCGAACCGGATGAGATCCTCCACAGTCAGAGGTACGGCCGAGAACTTTCGGATAGTCAAGGAAGGCCCGTCCACGGCGAGCGGCGGGATCACCGCGTTGACTCGGGATCCATCCTGCAAACGGGCGTCGACCAATGGTGAAGACTCATCGATGCGGCGGCCGATGCGGGACACGATGCGCTCTATGACCCGGCGCAAGTGCGAGTCCGAGCTGAACGTGGTGCCCGTCTGATGGAGGCGTCCGGCGCGTTCGACGTAGATACTGCGTGCACCGTTGACCATGATCTCCGTGACAAGGGGGTCGTCCAGCAACTTCTGGAGAGGACCCAAGCCAAGAACCTCATCCACGATTTCGCGGATGAGACGGCGCCGTTCCTCCGGGGTCAGCGGAACTTGCTCGTCGTCGATGAACTCGCTCAGAGCCTCCCGGACCATTCTGCGTACATCGCCCTCGTCGAGGGCCGAGTCCGTAATCCGAGCACCCAGCCGGCTTGTTAATTCTTCCGCGGCACGCTTCTTGATGCCGGCCAACGCATCAGATGAAGTGTTCTGCGTCGCAGCGGCGGATTGAATGGCCGTCATGCTGCCGTTGTCTTCCGATGGCGTCCTGCCGAGGGAGAGAGCCGACGTGGTGCTTCCATCGGGTGAGATGCGGGCTGCTTCGAGTCGGTTGATGAGGCTCATGACACTGCCACCCTTCTGCGCGAACTCTTGCTGCTCGGTGTTACGGAACCTGCGGCGAGCTTCTCCACCAGAGTCCTCAGGCCCTTGCCGACAGGATCCCGCCGGCCGGACTGAAGCAAGGGGATGCCTGCGTTGGTGGAGAACGGGACGGACCGGGACATTGGCAAAACCATGCCAACCGGCAATCCGACCGTGGCTTCCACATCCTTGACCGTGAGGCCGCTCCGCTTGTCCGCAAAGTTGAGGACAAGCGTGTTGGAAGGCGGCATCAGGTCCAGTTGCCGGAGGACTTCGAGCCCGTGGTTAAGGCCACGGATGCTCGGGATATCCATGCCGCATACCCAGACTCCGTCGGTGGCCAGCTCGAGAACGGCCAAGACGACGTCCCCCAGACCGGGCGAAGTGTCCAAGATGACGTAGGGAAATTCCAAGGACAGTTGGGTGACGAGGTTGGCCACCTGGGCAGGCTTGATGAGATCTGCCTCGGCTGGCCGCAGCGGAGCACACATGGCGTACGCGCCGCTTGGGTGGGGGCTTAGGAACGCCTTCAGTACCATGCTGTCCGCAGAAGCGGCGCTGGAGACGGCGTCGTTGATGGTGTAGTTAGGCTCCAGGCCCAGGCCGGAGGCAACATCCCCGAATTGAAGGTCGAGATCCACAATAACCGCGCCCATGGGCGCGGTTTTTGCAAGGCCCACGGCCAAGTTGGTGGACACGGTGGTCTTTCCGACTCCGCCTTTGGGCGACATTACTGAGATGACCCGCCCACGAGGTTGCGTATGCTGCGAATCATCGGAGTGCTTGCGGCTCTTGGCAGTGATGGAAGCCCGTTCAAGTGCCAGGCTCAACTGCGTGGCGTTTGAGTCGGGATCTATGATGTCCCGAATTCCCGAGCGCAAAGCCGCCAGAGTGAGTTCGCTGTTGGACGGTGCGGCCAGGACCATCACAATGTCGGGGTAGTCCACGTCCAGTGCACTGGCCAAGCGGAACCAGTGCTCGGTGACGACGTCGGGCCCTATGACCAGAACATCGATCGGCCCGCTGACGTTCCGACTCAAGACATCGGCGGCGGTCCCGCTGGCGGAGGCCGCCCCCAGGACCTGAAGCTCGTGGGCCGTATCCAGCGACAGCGTCAGGCGATGTTCGAATTCTGCCGATCCAGTGAGGACTAGGAAGTGGCTCATTGGAAGATCCCGGCTGTGCTGACGGGGGTCTTTGGGCTTTCGGGCGTGGTTGCCGACTGCTTGCTAAGCCAGATGTTGCCTGTTCTGGTACTCAGGATCACCTTGGCTGCGTCGGTGGAATTCCGGGCCAGGGTGACAAAAGACGATCCGCCCGGAACTGCTGAGGTACCCTCCGCTGTTGTTTCTGCAGCGGTCGGTGCTTGCTGGACGGCTGTTACCAGGACTTTGTCGAATACCAATTGCGTACTGGCAATTTGCTGATTGGCAGGGTCGGTCTGCGTGACAAAAAGTCCCACGAGGTCACCGGCACGCAAAGTGCCTCCGACGACGCTTTCCGGTGGTAGGAGAATAGTGACTTCCTGCATGCCGTCCGGGACGCGAACGGCTCCGGGCGTGACGCGCTCGGACGGGTCAACGAGCCGGCTGCCTAGAAGTTGCTCACCTGGTTCCAGGGACACGGCGGTTACCTTGCCGCTGCTCAGGTCCAGCGAAGTCAGAGCGCCGTCTGCCTTGGCAGCACTCGGCATCGGACGAAGGCGAACATAGGAACTGAGTTCCTGGACGGCGGTGCCGGCGGGAACCGGCTTTTCAACGACAACCACATCCACGGGCTCAAGGGACGCTTGGGCCCTGCGGTCCGCATTGGATACATAGTTCACCAGCATCACGGTGCCGATGACCGCCAGGACAAGCGCCGCAATGCCCCCGATTAGTCGTGATTTCATGATTGATTCCTCACCTTGGGTACACCTCAAATGCGGAGCGCACGGAACCGGGTCTAAAACTCGAGACCGGCGGCCGTAACGCCACTGCCGGCTGTCCGGTTTGGGGCGGACAGCCGGCAGAGTATTGGCAGAAGCCTTGAGTAGCAGTGGCTGACTAAGGCTTCAGCTCCGTGTTGATGGCACCGAAGGCGGTGTTGATGTATCCGCCCAGAGTTGCCACAGCGCCGATGACTACAACCGCGATCAGCGCGACCATGATGCCGTATTCAACGGCGGTTGCACCCTTTTCGGAGTTGAAGCGTTCCTTGACGCCGGCGACAAAAGCAATCATGGAGACCATAAGAGTAGACATTGTAATTCCTTCCCAGAATTTACTGTTTTTGCAATTTGTTGGAAATATCTCCGATTTCCGAACTGCCCCCATATGGCTTTTAGCGGTGCGGAATTCGATATAACAAGAATTGCTTCCAGGACATGCCTCGGACAATGAGTATCCGTACTCTAATTTCTTTTGGGCTCGCCAACTGAGTACTCGATGCCTAGGAATCGAGTACTCAGTTTCCTGTCTGGAGAGGTCGGCGGACTACTTGGAAAACGAAGGCTGTCTAGCATTCCAAGGGTGGCCGGGCGTGGTGTTGAGCAAGGAAAATAGTCAGTACTCGTACAGCTAGCCCATGACGAGTACGACGCCCAGCGCCGCGCTCACCATGGCCGGTCCGTGGGCCGTTTCCGCCGGTTTTGCGCCTTTTCCCAGCCGTAACATCAGTACCGTAAGCACCCCGCCCACCACGAACCCCAGTAGCGATCCGTAGAAAAGTTGCTGCCAACCCAAGTAGCCCAAGTACACGCCGAGGGGCGCAGCGAGCTTTACGTCCCCCATGCCGAGGCTCCTCGGCGAAATAAGTCCCAGGATGAAGTAGCCGGCGAACAGTACTGCCCCTCCGGCCAGTGCTCGAAGAAGCTCCGACCAGCCGGGAGCCAGTGCCGAGGAAGCCGCCAGCAACGCGATGCCGCCGCCAAGAAGGGTCAGGATCAGGGGATTGGGCAGCAGGTGGAGGGTGAAATCAATGCGGGACAGCTGTACCCCCAGGAGGCCCAGCAGGAGAAATGCCGGAAGCTCTGGTGAAATGCCAAACCGCCACGCAAGCAAGCCGAAAAGCAGTGCGGTGACTGCCGCCGTCGTGATCCTCACCCCCAGGGAAGGGGCGCTGCCGAGGCGCGGCAGCGTTCGGGCGATAATGAGTTCTGTGACCGGGCTCAACAACAGGCCGGCCAGGGCCATAAGGAGCGGGAAGGCGGGGCCGTTGGTCATGTGCTCTCCCTCTAAGCGGCGCGCGACCCCGAGGGGCGGATACCCCATTTTGACCCGGGCGCACCGTTGAAGGTATTGTTTAGAGTCGTTGTGCGTGTCCTATCTCGATGACACATGCCTTCCAGGGGATCCAGTTGCAGGATCGCTAACCCTAGAGGCATTTCGAGATCCTGGGATGACTGGTACATAGAGCCCTCACCTCTGCTCCGGTAGCGCATACATAGTAGGTACACGCCTTATTGCGTGCCGCCTAAAACATGAACGCCAGAACAAGAACGAGGCAAAACCGTGCGTACGTACACCCCGAAGCCCGGCGATATCAACCGCCAGTGGCACGTCATTGACGCCACCGACGTTGTCCTTGGTCGTCTTGCCAGCCAGACCGCAACACTGCTGCGCGGAAAGCACAAGCCGACCTTTGCGTCCCACATGGACATGGGCGACTTCGTCATCATCATCAACGCTGAAAAGGTTGCCCTCACCGGCGCCAAGCTGGAGCAGAAGCGCGCATACCGCCACTCCGGTTACCCGGGCGGCCTGACCTCCGTCAACTACGCGGAACTGCTGGAATCCAACCCGGTTCGCGCTGTTGAGAAGGCCATCAAGGGCATGCTCCCCAAGAACTCCCTTGCTGCACAGCAGCTGGGCAAGCTCAAGGTCTACGCAGGCCCTGAGCACCCGCACGCTGCACAGCAGCCGGCGACTTTCGAAATCACCCAGGTCGCCCAGTAGTCCTGGCCACCAACTAAACTTTTTATTACAAGGAGAACCGTGGCTCAGAACGAAGAACTGACCGCCGAAGCCGTCGAGGCTGAGGAAACCCTCACCAGCTACACCTCTGAAAGCGCAGCTGCAGAAGATGCGCCCAAGAAGGAGCGCCCGGCACTGACCGTTGCCGGTGCAGCTGTTGGCCGCCGCAAGGAAGCCGTTGCACGCGTTCGCGTCATCCCGGGTTCCGGCAAGTGGACCATCAACGGCCGCACGCTGGACAACTACTTCCCGAACAAGCTGCACCAGCAGGACGTCAACGAGCCCTTCAAGATCCTTGATCTTGAAGGCGCCTACGACGTCATCGCCCGTATCCACGGCGGTGGCATCTCCGGCCAGGCCGGTGCATTGCGCCTCGGTGTTGCTCGCTCGTTGAACGAGATCGACGTCGACAACAACCGCGCCACCCTGAAGAAGGCCGGTTACTTGAGCCGTGACGCCCGCGTCATCGAGCGCAAGAAGGCCGGTCTCAAGAAGGCTCGTAAGGCTCAGCAGTACTCCAAGCGCTAAACACGCTTCAACAAGCGCCAGTTCGCTTGTTCGAAGGCCCGTTCCGCCATTTCGGCGGGGCGGGCCTTCGCCGTTAAACGGTGCTGCCGGTCACGGAATCAGGGCGCCCATGTGACGCTCCGACACGCCCCTTGAACTGGCGGCCTCCCGTCGTCGTCTAAACTTGAGCCGATGTCTAGATTATTTGGAACAGATGGCGTGCGCGGTCTCGCGAACGGATTGCTCACAGCCGAGCTGGCTATGCAGCTCGCCCAGGCCGCCGCCGTCGTACTCGGCCATGACCGCACAACGAACGGCAAGCGCCCCCGCGCAGTCGTCGCGAGAGACCCTCGGGCAAGTGGAGAATTTCTCGCCGCGGCCGTCGAAGCCGGGCTGTCCAGCTCAGGCATCGACGTCTACGACGCCGGCGTTCTTCCCACCCCGGCTGCTGCCTACTTGGTAGCGGATCTCGACGCCGACTTCGGGGTCATGTTGTCCGCTTCCCATAACCCCGCGCCGGACAACGGAATCAAATTCTTCGCGCGCGGCGGCCAGAAACTTCCCGACCATGTCGAGGACGCCATCGAGGCGCAGCTGGGCAAAGAGCCGCAGCGCCCCGTGGGCGGTGACGTGGGACGGATCCAGCGTTTCTCCGACGCCGAGGACCGTTACATCGTGCACCTGCTCGGCACCCTGCCCAAGCGCCTTGAAGGCTTGAAGGTTGTCCTGGACTGCGCCCACGGCGCAGCAAGCGGTTGCTCACCCCAGGTGTTCAAGGATGCCGGCGCCGATGTTGTGGTTATCGGCGCCGAACCGGACGGCCTGAATATCAACGAAGGCGTCGGTTCCACCCACTTGGGTCCATTGAAGGAAGCCGTAGTCAAGCATGGTGCCCACCTTGGCGTAGCCCACGACGGCGACGCTGACCGCTGCCTGGCCGTTGACCATGAAGGCAACGAGGTAGACGGCGACCAGATCATGGCGATCCTGGCGCTGGCACTCAACGACGCCGGAAAGCTCAAGGACAGCGTCCTGGTTGCAACGGTCATGAGCAACCTTGGGCTTAAGCTGGCCCTCCGCGACGCCGGAATCACCATCCTCGAAACCGCGGTCGGTGACCGTTACGTGCTCGAAGGAATGCGCGACGGCGGCTACAACCTGGGCGGCGAACAGTCCGGCCATGTGATCTTCTCCGACTACGCAACCACCGGAGACGGCGTCCTTACGGGTCTCCAGCTCGCAGCCCAGGTGGCGCTGACGGGGCGCAGCCTCAAGGACCTGGCCACCGCGATGACCAAGCTCCCGCAGCTGATGATCAACGTCAAGGGCGTGGACAAGGCACGCGCAGGCACTGACGAAGGCGTGGCCGCCGCCGTTGCCGCAGCAGAGCTTGAGCTGGGCGAGACCGGCCGTGTGCTGCTCCGCCCCTCCGGTACGGAAGCGCTGGTACGTGTCATGGTGGAAGCTGCTGACATGGAAACGGCGGAACGCATCTGCACCGGTCTGGCCGCCGTCGTCAAGGAGCGACTGGGCGCCACCAGCGAACTGGCTGTCTGAGTACCCTGAAAAAGGCTTCGGCCCGCCCCTTGGATGACCAAGGAGGCGGGCCGAAGCCTTTTTTGCGCCTAGAGGTAGTCGGGCGCGGCTTCCAGCCCGAAGTACTCCTCTAGGGTTGCGATTCCCCTTGCCGCCATTTCCGTGGCGGCCTCCAACCCGATATAGCGGAGGTGCCAGGATTCGTAGAAATAGCCCGTGATGTCGTGGAACATCAAGGGGTAGCGCACCACGAACCCGAACCTGGAAGCGTTGGCCTTGGCCCACACTGCGGCCGGTTGATCGGCAAAGCACGGCTGGAAGCTGCAGGCACCTCCGCCGTCGGCAATGTCGAAGGACCAACCGGTCTGGTGCTCGGAATGACCGGGGCGTGCGGATGCCCGGTCTGCGGCTGCTTGTCCGGTGCTGGCGACATAGCCGTTGTAAGTGACTACCTGGGTGGCGTATGAGCGGTAGCCCGAGGCCAACGCCATGATGACGCCCTCCGCTGCTGCGGCCGCAAACATCTTTGCTGCAGCATCCGCCGTCGTGCTGTTGAGCAGGGCCGCCTCGCCGCTGACTGCCAGGCGGATGTTCGGCTGCACCAAATCTGCCGGGACGAAGTCCTGCGGGTTCAGCGGCCGGTGCTTGTTGACCACTACCCACGGGCTGGTGGGATCCGTCAGTGAGTGTTGGGTGGCAGCGGCGCTGGAGGGGGCAGTGTTGGCTGCCGGCGTGACGGTTGCCGGGGTCACGGGGGCGGGCTCGCTGGCGATGGCACTGGCAGTAGCGCTGGAGCTCGCGGCAGAGGGCGTCGCCGAGGGCGTTGTGCTGGGCGCATCGGCGGCGGCGGGGGAGGGGACAGAGTTCTCAGGGGTGCAGGCTGCGAGGGCGGTCATCCCCAGGCCGGCCGTCAACAGGCCAGCGAAAGCACGTCGGCTCGGCACTGGTTTCGGATTGTGGGCCACGTCAAACCTTCCGCAGGAGCATGCGCCGGATGGAGTGGTCGGCATCCTTGGTGAGGACAAGCTGTGCGCGGCCGCGGGTCGGCAGGACGTTCTCCTCGAGGTTTGGCTCGTTGATGCGCTTCCAGATTCCCCGGGCTGTCGATTCGGCGTCGTCATCCGACAGTGTGGCGTAACGGTGGAAGTAGGACTCCGGCTGGGCGAAGGCGGTGCTGCGCAGCTTCCGGAAACGGTCCACATACCATTCCTCGATATACGAGGTCTTGGCATCCACATAGATGGAGAAGTCGAAGAAGTCGCTGACGGCTAGTCCTTGTTTGCCGTCCATGCGGGGCCGGGCGGGAGCGAGGACGTTGAGTCCTTCCACGATGAGGACGTCGGGGCGCCGTACAACCACTTCCTTGCCTGGCACGATGTCGTACGTGACGTGGGAATACCAAGGCGCCCTGACTTCTTCGGCGCCACCTTTGACTTCGGAGACGAAGCGCAGGAGCCCGCGGCGGTCATAGGACTCCGGGAATCCTTTACGCTCCAGCAGGTGCCGGCGTTTCAGCTCGGCCAGGGGATAGAGGAAGCCGTCCGTGGTGATGAGTTCCACGTTGGGGGTGCCGGGCCAGCGCCTCAGCATTTCCCTGAGCACACGGGCAATGGTGGATTTCCCTACGGCCACCGACCCTGCAACGCCGATCACGAATGGCGTGCGCTGGGTCTGCTCGCCCAGGAAGGTGGTGGTAGCTGCATGGAGCTGGTGGGACGCCTGGACATACAGGTGAAGAAGCCTTGAGAGGGGGAGGTAAACTTCCCGGACTTCCTTCATGTCCAGCGGATCGCCGAGGCCGCGGAGGCGGAAGATGTCCTCTTCGTTGAGGGGCTGTTCCATCTGTGCGGCCAGCCGGGACCAGGTTTGGCGGTCCAGCTCAACAAAGGGGGAAGCGCCGTCGCCGTTTGCTTCGGTGCGTTGCAAAGTCACGCTCATGATTCTGCCCTTCGCGGAGCGGATCAGGAAATGCGCGACGACCGTCAGGTGAATTGTGAGTGACGGGGGACTCACCGGCGGTTGGGGTAGATGGGATGTCCCACATCAGTTGTTTGCGTTAGCCGTTAGGCTTGTACCCATGTGTGGAATCGTAGGGTATGTTGGCAATTCGTCTCGCAAGGCAGCTGGTCACAGCGCCCTTGACGTCGTCGTGGAAGGGCTGCGCCGTCTTGAGTACCGCGGCTATGACTCCGCTGGCGTCGCAGTGGTGGCTGACGGGACGATCTCGTCCCGCAAAAAGTCCGGCAAACTGAGCAACCTGATCAGCGAACTGGAAGCAAATCCAGTTCCTGAATCCCTGACCGGCATCGGCCACACCCGCTGGGCCACGCATGGCGGCCCCACGGATCGCAACGCGCACCCGCACCTCTCCGACGGCGGACGTCTGGCGCTCATTCACAACGGCATCATCGAGAACTTCGCCGAGCTGAAGCAGGAACTGCTGGCCAAGGGCGTTACGTTCGAGTCGGAAACCGACACCGAAGTTGCTGCCGCCCTGGTGGGTGACATCTTCCGTACCCAGCTCAATGGCGACGGCGGCAACCTCACCGAAGCGATGCGCCTGGCCTGCCAGCGCCTCGAGGGTGCCTTCACCCTCCTCGCTGTCCACGCGGACCAGCCCGACGTCGTCGTGGCCGCCCGCCGCAACTCCCCGCTCGTTGTGGGCCTGGGCGATGGCGAAAACTTCCTCGGCTCCGACGTCTCCGGCTTCATTGACTACACGCGCCGCGCTGTGGAACTGGGCCAGGACCAGATCGTGACCATCACCGCGGACTCCGTGGAGATCACCGACTTCTTCGGTGCACCCGCCGAGGGCAAGGAATACCACGTCGACTGGGACCCCGCGTCTGCCGAAAAGGGTGGCTTCAACTCCTTCATGGAGAAAGAAATCCACGATCAGCCCGACGCCGTTGCGCAGACCCTCCTGGGCCGCTCGGACCTTGACGGCAAGCTGACCCTGGACGAGCTCCGCATCGACCCCGAGCTCCTCAAGCAGGTCAACAAGATCATCGTCCTCGCTTGCGGCACCGCGGCCTACGCCGGCCTGGTGGCCAAGTACGCAATCGAGAACTGGTGCCGCATCCCCACGGAGGTGGAGCTCGCCCACGAGTTCCGCTACCGCGATCCCATCGTTGACGCCAACACCCTGGTGGTTTCCATCAGCCAGTCGGGCGAGACCATGGACACCTTGATGGCCGTCCGCTACGCCCGCGAGCAGGGCGCCAAGACGATCTCCATCTGCAACACCAACGGTTCCACCATCCCGCGTGAATCCGATGCTGTGCTCTACACCCACGCCGGTCCGGAAATCGCGGTTGCCTCCACCAAGGCGTTCCTGGCACAGATCACCGCCGCCTACCTGCTTGGCCTTTACCTGGCCCAGTTGCGTGGCAACATCTTCTCCGGCCAGATCAAGGACGTCCTCGCGGACCTCTCCAAGATTCCGGCCAAGATCCAGCACATCCTGGACAACGCAGGACCCTTGCGTGAGCTGGCCCGCAGCATGAAGGACGAAAAGTCCGTGCTGTTCCTTGGCCGCCACGTCGGCTACCCGGTGGCCCTCGAAGGCGCCTTGAAGCTCAAGGAGATCGCCTACATCCACGCTGAAGGCTTCGCTGCAGGCGAGCTCAAGCACGGTCCGATCGCCCTGATCGACGACGGCCAGCCGGTCTTCGTTGTGGTGCCGTCTCCGCGCGGCCGCGATTCCCTGCACGCCAAGGTTGTCAGCAACATCCAGGAAGTGCGCGCACGTGGTGCCCGTACCCTGGTGATCGCTGAAGAGGGCGATGAGTCGGTCAAGGATTACGCAGAACACGTGTTCTACGTACCGGAGACGCCCACGCTCCTGATGCCGCTGCTCACCACGGTTCCGCTGCAGATTTTTGCTGCCGAACTGGCTGGCGCGAAGGGTTACGACGTCGATCAGCCGCGTAACCTCGCCAAGAGCGTGACCGTAGAATAGCCGCATGATTGTTGGCATTGGCGTAGACGTCGTAGACATCGAGCGGTTCGGGCGGCAGTTGGAGCGCACGCCCGGCCTCAAGGATCGTTTATTTGTTCCTGCGGAACGGGAACTCAACACGCGGTCGCTCGCTGCCCGTTTCGCCGCCAAGGAAGCCGTGGCCAAGGTCCTCGGAGCTCCTGCAGGCATGAACTGGCAGGATTGCTGGATCGGCTTGGACGCGAATGGTCCCACGGTCCAGGTCAAGGGAACAGTTCTTGGCGTGGCGGAGTCCAAAGGCGTCAAGCGGTGGCACTTGTCCATTAGCCACGACGGCGGCATCGCCACGGCGACTGTCATCGCCGAGGGATAAACGGACTCAATAAGCAATGATCAGCGCCTTCACCGGACAACAGATCAGGACTGCGGAACAACCGCTCCTGGACTCCGGTGAGGGCGCTGTTCTGATGCAGCGGGCAGCTTACGGTTTGGCCCAAGCCGTGGTCCGTGTCCTCAAACCCAGGCGGCGGCTAGCCGGTGCCAGCGTCACGGTCCTGGCCGGCAAGGGCAACAACGGCGGGGATGGGCTCTTTGCTGCGGCATTGCTTGCCCGCCGCGGAATGCGCACGACGGCGGTGCTCGCCGCTGCTGAAGTGCATCATGAGGCATTGGCTGCTTTTGCCGCTGCCGGCGGCCGTATCCTGCGCTTGGAGCAGGGGAATGCCGAAGAACTTGCTGTCATGTGTGCCGGTGACGACGTCATTGTTGACGCACTGCTGGGTACCGGCGCCCGCGGGGGTTTGCGGGACTCTTCGGCGGAGTTGATCGCAGCCCTTCAGGAGTTGCGTCCACGCTGCGTGATCGCCTGCGACGTCCCGAGCGGCTTGGACGCCACTACTGGCGAGGTTCACTGGCCTGTGCTGGACGCGGACGTCACGGTGACGTTCGGGGGCATGAAGGCCGGGTTGATGACTGATCCGGGCGAGGGCTGTTCCGGACGCGTCGAACTTGTTCCCATCGGGATTGAAGGGTTCCTGGCCGATGAGGGCCCGGAGTTGAGGCGCCTGACCGCTTCAGACCTCCGGAGTGTCTTGCCCCAGCCCGGACGACGTGCACACAAATACTCCCGGGGCGTACTCGGCGTTGTCGCCGGCTCCCCGCGATTCGCCGGAGCAGCCGTACTGAGCGTCCACGCAGCAGCTGTGGCCGGCACGGGTTTGGTGCGGTACCTGGGGCCGGAAGCTGTTGCCCGGCAGGTCCTCGCCCGAACTCCCGAGGCTCTCTGGGAAACGGACAAGCCCGGCCGCGTTCAGACATGGTTGCTTGGACCGGGCGTTGACGGAGAAGAACAGCGCGGACGTGCCCGGAACGCCATCCACGCCGCTGTTGCAGCGGAGCTGCCTGTAGTCGTCGATGCCGGAGCCCTGAGCCTCCTGCCGGAGCGCTGCCCGCCGCATTGGATCCTGACACCACATGCCGGAGAGCTGGCCACGTTGTTGGATTCCCTGCCCTCCACTGGCGAGGTAGCGGTGACCCGCGAGGACATCGAATCCCGGCCCCTGCACTTCGTACGGCAGGCCGCCGAACAAACCGGTGCCACCGTCCTCCTGAAGGGTGCTACCACACTGGTGGCTTCGCCGTCGGGCGCTGTCTTCAGCCAAGCGGAAGGCACTGCCTGGATGGCCACCGCTGGCAGCGGCGACGTTCTGGCCGGTGTGTTGGGTGCGTTGATTGCACAATCGGCCGAATCGCTGGGGAACGACGACGGCGCCTACGCTGCCTTGGGCTTGGAGGCGGCCGACCACTGGGCTGCTGTTGCTGCCGTGGCGGCGAGTGTTCATGGCCGGGCGGGGGCCTTGGCTTCGGCAGAATGTGGAGGAGGGCCCCTTACAGCGTCCGTGATCATGGCGGCGGTACCCCGCGTCCTTGGTTCGCTGTACGCGGAATGCGACCCAACAAGACCATAAGGTTGCTGTCGGTGTCGGGGGTCATGAGTAGGCTTGCAGCAGGTTATCCGCATCACAAGAGGAGAACGCATGGAAGTCTGGCCTGGATCGGCTTATCCGCTCGGAGCCACCTTTGACGGCACCGGCACCAACTTCGCGCTGTTCAGCGAGAAAGCCGAGAAAGTGGAATTGTGCCTCTTCGATGACGACGGCGGGGAAGTCCGCGTTGATGTCACCGAGGTTGACGGCTATGTGTGGCACTGTTACCTGCCCCAGGTCCAGCCTGGGCAGAAGTACGGTTACCGGGTGCACGGGCCCTACGATCCCGACTCGGGTCAACGGTTCAACGCCAACAAACTGTTGCTGGACCCTTACGTCAAGGCCATCCACCGGCAGATCGACTGGGATCCCGCCCTGTTCTCGTACAACCTGGGCGACCCGGATTCCCGCAATGATGAGGACTCGGCTCCCCACATGATGTTGGGCGTCGTCATCAATCCCTTCTTCGACTGGGATGGCGACAAACTCCTGCGGATTCCATATCACAAGTCGGTGATCTACGAGGCCCACGTCAAGGGCCTGACCCAGATGCACCCGGAGATTCCCGAGGAACAGCGTGGCACCTATGCCGGTGTCGCCCACCCCGCAGTGATCTCGCATCTGCAAAAGCTCGGCATTACGGCCATTGAACTCATGCCGGTGCATCAGTTCATCAACGATGGCATCCTGCAGGACAAGGGCCTCAACAATTACTGGGGCTACAACACCATCGGCTTCTTCGCGCCCCACAACAGCTACAGCTCCAAGGGTGATACCGGCCAGCAGGTCCAGGACTTCAAGGCCATGGTGCGTGCACTGCACACCGCGGGGATCGAAGTCATCCTGGACGTCGTCTACAACCACACGGCCGAAGGCAACCACCTTGGCCCCACGCTGTCCTTCAAGGGAATCGACAACTCCGCCTACTACCGGCTGGTGGAAGACGACCAGAAGTACTACATGGACTACACCGGCACGGGCAACTCGCTGAACGTCCGCAGCCCGCACTCGCTCCAGCTGCTCATGGATTCCTTGCGGTACTGGGTGACCGAAATGCACGTTGACGGGTTCCGGTTCGACCTCGCCTCCACGCTGGCCCGCGAGTTCTACGACGTCGACAAGCTGTCCACCTTCTTCGAACTCATCCAGCAGGACCCCGTGGTATCCCAAGTGAAGCTCATTGCCGAGCCGTGGGACGTTGGTCCCGGCGGTTACCAGGTGGGCAACTTCCCTCCGCAGTGGACAGAATGGAATGGCCAGTACCGGGATACTGTCCGCGACTTCTGGCGCGGCGAACCATCCACTTTGGGCGAATTTGCGTCGCGGTTGACCGGCTCGGCCGACCTCTACGAGCACTCCGGCCGCAGGCCAGTGGCATCGATCAACTTCGTCACCGCCCACGATGGCTTCACCCTGGCGGACCTCGTCTCGTACAACGAGAAACACAACGACGCCAACGGTGAAGACAACAATGACGGTGAATCCCACAACCGTTCATGGAACTGCGGCGCGGAAGGACCCACGGACGATCCCACAATCCTCGGTCTGCGGGCGCGGCAGCAGCGGAACTTCATTGCTTCCCTGTTCCTGTCGCAAGGCGTTCCCATGCTCCTCCATGGCGACGAGCTCGGCAGGACGCAGAACGGCAACAACAACGGATACTGCCAGGACTCCGAGCTGACGTGGATCAACTGGGAGAACGTAGATCAACCGCTGGTGGAGTTCACGGCTGCGGTGAGCGCCCTCCGCGCAAAGCACCCCAGCCTGCGTCGCAGCCGATTCTTTGACGGACGCCCGGTGCTCCGCGGTGAAGGCGAACGACTGCCGGACATCGTATGGCTGGACGCCGACGCAAGTACCATGAGCCCCTCGGATTGGGATGAAGCCCTGGGCCGCTCCGTGGGCGTGTTCCTGAACGGCGACGGCATCCACGGCCGTGACAACCAGGGCCGGCGCATTACCGATGTCAATTTCCTGCTCTACTTCAACGCCGACCAGGCCGAGGTAGGGTTCCGGATTCCATCCGACGAGTACGCACCGGCCTGGGACGTCATGATAGACACCGGAGGCGAGGGCGCAGAGGCAGGCGTCATCAAGCCTGACCAGATCCTTATGGTGGGCGGCAAGTCGCTTGTTGTCCTGCGTGCACACAGCACCCCGGAGATCGAGCCGGATCACTCCGTGGCGGCTTCCCTGGCCGCATTGACCCAAACCAGTACCCCGGAAACGGCGTCCATCACCGCACCCGCAGTGACGTCGCTGCCCTTCGACTACAAGGAGGACGGACCAGCCGGAGGGGCCAAGGAATCGAAGAAGGAGCAATCATGAGGACGCCCATCTCCACGTACCGGCTCCAGATCCGGCCGGGCTTTACGCTCCAGGATGCCGCCGCCCTCACCGGGTACCTGAGCGCCCTTGGAGCCGACTGGGTCTACGTCTCACCGATCCTCTCCGCGGAGGAAGGCTCGGATCATGGCTACGACGTCACCGATCTCTCAACGGTGGATCCGTCGCGTGGTGGCCCGGAAGGGCTTGCTGTCCTCTCCAACGCAGCCAGGGAGCAGGGACTCGGCATCCTGGCGGACATCGTGCCCAACCACATGGGTGTTGCCTCGCCCGGGCAGAATGCGTGGTGGTGGCAGCTTCTGAAGGAAGGGCGCTCGTCCAAGTACGCTGAAGCCTTCGACGTCGACTGGGACTTCGGCGCAGGCAAGATCCGGATCCCCGTACTGGGCAGTGACGACGACCTCCACCAGCTCAAACTCGTGGACGACGAATTGCGTTACTACGACCACCGCTTTCCGGTGGCCGAAGGAACCGTCAAGACCGGAGACAGCCCTCAGGATGTCCACGCCCGCCAGCACTACCAGCTGGTTGGGTGGCGCCGGGCAGATGCAGAGCTGAACTACCGCCGCTTCTTCGCAGTCAACACGCTGGCCGGGGTACGCGTCGAAATCCCTTGGGTCTTTGATGAGTCGCACCAGGAAATCGTGCGCTGGTTCCGTGAAGAACTGGTGGATGGACTGAGGATCGACCACCCCGACGGGCTGGCGGACCCGGAGGGTTACCTTGCCAGGCTGCGGGAGGCCACTGGCGGCGCCTACCTCCTGGTCGAGAAAATCCTGGAGCCAGGGGAGAAACTTCCGGAAACCTTCGACTGTGAAGGCACCACGGGGTACGACGCCCTTGCCGAGGTCGACCGTCTTTTCGTTGACCCGGCGGCCGAGGATTACCTGAATTCCCTCGATGCCCGTCTTCGTGGAACAGAAGAGCCGGCGGATTATCACGTCATGATCCACGCAACCAAGCGGCGCATTGCGGACGGGATCCTCCGCTCGGAGATCTTGCGGCTGGCACGCCTTGTGCCCGA
Organism: Paenarthrobacter sp. NPDC056912; assembly: GCF_042786555.1. Lineage (NCBI taxonomy): Bacteria > Bacillati > Actinomycetota > Actinomycetes > Micrococcales > Micrococcaceae > Paenarthrobacter > Paenarthrobacter sp. NPDC056912. The sequence goes on along the minus strand of NZ_JBHUCD010000015.1, from coordinate 75,774 downwards.
GGCGGCCCAGTTGCCTTTGGCCAAAGCGGCTGATGCCATCGCGGAGGTCATTTGCTGGTTCCCGATCTACCGGACGTATCTGCCCTATGGGCAGGAGACCTTGCTCGAAGCCATCGGGCAGGCCGGGAATCACCGTCCGGACCTCAACGCGGTGCTGGACGGATTGAAGCCATATCTGCTGGACACCCAGGGCGAACTGGCCCGGCGTTTCCAGCAGACCTCCGGCATGGTCATGGCCAAGGGAGTAGAGGACACTGCGTTCTTCCGCTACAGCCGTTTGGGGACCCTCACCGAGGTGGGAGCAGATCCCACCGAGTTCGCGCTGGACCCGCAGGGGTTCCACCAGCGCATGGTCAGGCGTCAAGCCGAGCTGCCTCTGTCCATGACCACGCTCAGCACCCACGACACCAAGCGCAGCGAGGACACCCGGGCCCGTATCTCCGTCATCTCAGAGGCTGTACCGGAGTGGGAACTGTTCCTCGGCACCGTCCAGGAGCTGGCGCCAATCCCGGACGGTCCGCTGGCTGCCCTGGTGTGGCAGGCCATCGCCGGAGCCTGGCCGGCCGAACGTGGACGGCTCCAGTCGTTCGCGCTCAAAGCCGCCCGCGAGGCCGGAAACTCAACCAACTGGACGGACCCCAACCAGGAGTTCGAGCGTCAGCTGGCTGCCGCCGTCGACGCCGCTTTCGACGTCCCGGAGGTAGCGGCCGCACTGGAGAACTTCGTGGCGGAACTCGAACCCTACGGCACGTCCAATTCCCTGTCCGCCAAGCTCATTCAACTGGCCATGCCCGGAGTGCCCGACGTCTACCAAGGCACCGAATTCCGGGACGGTTCGCTCACTGATCCGGACAACCGCAGGCCCGTGGACTTCCAGGCCCGCATTGCGGCGCTGGCCGGGTTGGATCGGGGCGAGCGGCCCGAGTACACCGACGACGCCGCCAAGCTCCTGGTCGTGTCCAGGGCGCTAAGGCTTCGTCGTGACCGGCCCGAACTGTTCGGAGGCTACCGCGCGGTGGATGTTCGCGGCGAAGCTGCAGGGCACGTGGTCGCTTTTGACCGCGGTGCGGACCGCGCAGGCGTCGTGGCTGTGGGAACGCGCCTCCCCAAGCGGCTCGCCAGGGAAGGCGGCTGGCGCGACACTTCAATCGACCTGCCGGTGAAGTCCCGGGACGAACTCACCGGGACCACGTTCAGCGCCGGTTCCGTCCCGGTAGCCACCTTGCTGGAGCGGTACCCGGTGGCACTGCTGGTACCAGTCGACTGATGGCCTGATCCGCAACACCGTCACTGCAACGCACGCTTGAATACGTACAGGGAGCATGATGCTGGAGCACGCTGCTGGAAAAGACCTCTTCGACGTCTGGGCGCCGAACGCTGATTCGGTGCGGCTGCTCGCCGGAGGCAACGAGTATGCCATGGAGCAACACCACGACGGCGCCGCCACAGGTTGGTGGCGCGCGCCGGCTGACGTCGTGGCACAGGGAGCCGACGGCGTTCGTTACGGCTACATCGTGGACGGGGAAGGCCCGTTCCCTGATCCGCGCTCTCGAAGGCAACCGGACGGTGTGCATGAACTGTCCGCCACCTTCGATCCTGCGGCTCATGTGTGGCAGGACGCCGAGTGGAGGGGGCGGAACCTCAAGGGTTCCGTCATCTACGAGTTGCACTTGGGCACGTTCACCCCGGAAGGCACCCTGGATGCTGCGGCCGGGAAGCTTGGCTATCTTGTGGACCTTGGTATCGATTTCGTTGAGTTGCTGCCGGTCAACGGGTTCAACGGCGTGCACAACTGGGGCTACGACGGCGTTCTTTGGTACGCGGTCCACGAGCCCTACGGGGGTCCGGCGGCGTACCAGAGGTTCGTTGATGCAGCGCACGCTGCGGGCCTCGGCGTCATTCAGGATGTCGTTTACAACCACCTCGGGCCCAGCGGCAACTATCTGCCCAAGTACGGCCCCTACCTGAAATCGGGGGAGGGCAACACCTGGGGCGACTCCGTGAACCTGGATGGCCCCGGATCCGACGACGTCCGCCGGTACATTCTGGAAAACGCTGCGATGTGGCTCCGCGACTACCACGTGGACGGACTTCGCCTTGATGCCGTGCACGCCCTCCGGGACGAAAGGGCCGTGCACATCCTGGAGGAATTCGGCGCCTTGGCCGATGCCGTTGAGGCCCAGACCGGGATCACCAGGACCCTCATTGCTGAATCGGACCTGAACAACCCACGGCTCATCTATCCGCGCAAGGACAACGGCTACGGGCTGGAAGGGCAATGGAGCGACGACTTCCACCATGCGGTGCACGTCAACCTCAGCGGGGAGACAACAGGCTACTACTCCGACTTCGAATCCCTCGCCGTCCTGGCCAAGGTCCTGGAACATGGATTCCTCCACGACGGCAGCTACTCCAGTTTCCGCGGACGGCATCACGGCAGGCCCATCAGGCGTGACTTGGCCCATCCATCGGCGCTGGTGGTGTGCCTCCAGAACCACGATCAAATCGGCAACCGTGCCACCGGCGACAGGCTCACGGCCTCGCTGTCCTACGGGAAGCTGGCCATCGGCGCTGTACTGACCATGACGTCCCCCTTCACGCCGATGCTGTTCATGGGGGAGGAGTTCGGAGCCTCCACGCCATGGCAGTTCTTCACTTCACACCCCGAGCCCGAGTTGGGCAAAGCCACAGCCGAGGGGCGGATCAAGGAGTTCGAACGCATGGGCTGGGACCCTGCGGTGGTACCGGATCCCCAGGACCCCGAAACGTTCAAGCGCTCCAAGCTGGACTGGAGTGAGCCGGAGTCCGGCCATCACGCCCGATTGCTTGAGCTGTACAAGGATTTAGCACAGCTGCGCCGAATCACTCCGGAATTGGCCGGGGGCGGCTTTGGCGAGACATCGGTGGAGTTCGACGACGACGAACACTGGCTTCAGATGAGTCGCGGCGGTGTACGCGTCGTCTGCAACTTCGGCGACGAAGCACTCGGCACGCCGCTGGCAGGCTCCATCCTGCTGGCAACCGACCCCGAAGCAGCGCTCGACGCCGGGACGCTGACGCTTCCCGGCGGAAGCGCCGCCGTCGTACGCGTGCCCTAAGGCGAGCCAAGACCGGGGTGACGGCGCCCACATAGCGGACAGCGCCGTCGCCCCGGTTGGTGCAGTGGCAGGATGGAACGTATGACTTATTCGGCCGCGGAAAACCGCTACGAAACCATGCCCTACCGCCGTGTTGGACGCAGCGGACTCAAACTCCCCGCCATCTCCCTGGGCCTTTGGCACAACTTTGGCGATGACAAGCGTTTCGACGAACAGCGCGCCATCCTGCGCCGTGCCTTCGATTTGGGCGTCAACCACTTTGACCTCGCCAACAACTACGGTCCGCCGGACGGATCGGCCGAAACCAACTTCGGGCGCCACCTGAAGGATGACTTCAAGCCTTACCGCGATGAACTCGTCATCTCCACCAAGGCTGGCTACTACATGTGGCCCGGTCCCTACGGTGAATGGGGATCCCGCAAATACCTGATCTCCAGCCTGGACCAGTCGCTGGAGCGCATGGGCCTGGACTACGTGGACATCTTCTACAGCCACCGCCCGGACCCTGAAACTCCGCTGGAAGAGACGATGGGGGCACTGGACTACGCCGTGCGTTCCGGCAAAGCACTGTACGCCGGTATTTCCTCGTACACCCCGGAACAGACCATCGAAGCTGCGCGGATCCTCAAGGAACTCGGCACGCCCCTGCTCATCCACCAGCCCAGCTACTCCATGCTGAACCGTTGGACCGAGGATGGTTCGCCCAACCTCTACGAAGCCCTGGACCAGGTGGGGGCGGGATCCATCGCCTTCTCGCCGCTGGCCCAAGGAATGCTCACCAACCGCTACCTCAACGGAGTCCCGGCAGATTCCCGCGCCGCCAAAGAGCGGTTCCTCTCCGAATCCTCGTTGACCGAGGACAAACTGGATCGGGTGCGCGGCCTCAACGCCATCGCCGAAGGGCGCGGGCAGACGCTGGCACAAATGGCCATTGCCTGGATCCTGCGAGACCAGCCGAAGGGGTCACCGGTAACCTCGGCCCTGGTTGGAGCGTCCAGCGTGGCCCAGCTCGAGGACACCCTCAGCGCCATCAACAACCTGACGTTCACCACGGAAGAACTGACGGCGATTGATGAATTCGCGGTGGAGTCCGACATCAACCGGTGGGCGCAAAAGTAGCCAATCGGGTCTGACATAAAACAAGTGGGGCCGGGCGGGAACAAAGCCGGCCCCACTTGTGTTGGCTACAATGCAAGTGTGCGCCAACTGGCGCCGTGCCAATCAGTCGTGCCCTGGACTCAGTCAGCGGTGCGCCTGGCACCTGAGGTTTAGTTCTCAAAAGGAGTTCCGTGTCTTCACATCCGATTCGTGTTGCCATTGTCGGCGTAGGTAACTGCGCCGCATCGCTGGTCCAGGGAGTTCAGTACTATCGCGACGCTGACCCCAAGGCCACGATCCCGGGTCTGATGCACGTCGAGTTCGGCCAGTACCACGTCAACGACGTCCAGTTCGTTGCTGCTTTCGATGTCGATGGCAAGAAGGTTGGACTGGACCTGGCCGACGCCATCGGCGCCAGCGAAAACAACACCATCAAGATCGCCGACGTCCCCGCCACCGGCGTGACTGTCCAGCGCGGCCACACCCTTGATGGCCTGGGGAAGTACTACCGCGAGACCATCGTGGAAGCTCCCGAGGAAGCCGTGGACATCGTCGCGGCCCTGCGCGAGGCCAAAGCGGACGTCATGGTCTGCTACCTGCCCGTCGGTTCGGACAAGGCTGCCAAGTTCTACGCCCAATGCGCCATTGACGCCGGTGTTGCTTTCGTCAACGCTCTGCCTGTCTTCATCGCCGGAACCAAGGAGTGGGCTGACAAGTTCACCGAAGCCGGCATCCCGATCGTGGGCGATGACATCAAGAGCCAGATCGGTGCCACCATCACGCACCGTGTCATGGCCAAGCTCTTCGAAGACCGCGGCGTTACGCTGGACCGTACGTACCAGTTGAACGTGGGCGGCAACATGGACTTCAAGAACATGCTTGAGCGCGACCGCCTCGAGTCCAAGAAGATCTCCAAGACCCAGGCCGTGACCTCCAACGTCGAGGCTGAGCTGCACGCCGATGACGTCCACATTGGTCCGTCCGACTACGTTGCCTGGCTCGACGACCGCAAGTGGGCTTTCGTCCGCCTCGAGGGCCGCAACTTCGGTGACGCTCCCGTGTCCCTCGAGTACAAGCTCGAAGTGTGGGACTCCCCGAACTCCGCCGGTGTCATCATTGACGCTATCCGTGCCGCCAAGATCGGCCTGGACCGGGGCATCGGTGGCCCGCTGCTCTCCGCTTCCAGCTACTTCATGAAGTCCCCGCCGGAGCAGTTCAACGACGACCTCGCCCGCGACAAGGTCGAGGCCTTCATCCGCGGCGACATCGAGCGCTAAAGCCGGACACTGTCTACGGACGCCCTTCCACCCCGGTGGGAGGGCGTCCGTCGTTCCCCGACGCTCTATCACTTCCCGTCGCTTTAGTCGCTTCCCTCTCTCACTTCGTTCAAGAGAGTGAGAGAGGGGCGGGTTTTTGGCGGTGGGATGTGAGTGAGCGTTAGAAGAGACCGGTCGGGCGGCCGTCGTCGTCGACGTCCATGCGCATCGCCGCAGGCTCCTTGGGCAGGCCCGGCATGGTCATGACCGCCCCGGTCAGCGCCACAATGAAACCTGCCCCGGTCTTGGGGATGAGCTCGCGGACGTGCACCCTGAATCCCTTGGGCGCGCCCAGCTTGGAGGCATCATCGGTGAACGAGTACTGCGTCTTGGCCATGCAGACGGGGAGCCCGCTCCATCCGTTCTTTTCGATCTCTGCGAGCCGTTTGAGGGCGGGAACCGAAAACTCGACGCCGTCGGCACCGTAGATCTCCTGGACAATCGTTTGAATCTTGTCCTCCACACTGAGTTCAAGGGGGTACAGGTGATGGAAATTCGGCGGCGCCTCCAGTGCAGCAGCCACTTTGGCCGCGAGCTCGTCCCCTCCATCGCCGCCGCCTCCCCGGCCCCAGACATCAGCGACGGCGGCCTGGACACCTTCTGCGGCACACCAGGCGAGCAGCCACTCAAGTTCCTCCGCCGTGTCCGTAGCGAACTTGTTGATGGCGACAACGGGGGAGATGCCGAACTTGGCCACGTTCCCGAGGTGTCGCTTCAGGTTCTCGACGCCGGCCGCCAGCGCCTCGACATTGGGCTCGCGGAGCTGGTCCTTGGGCACGCCGCCCTGCATCTTGAGCGCGCGGATGGTCGCGACAACGACGACGGCCGATGGCGCCACGTCAGCGACCCGCGCCTTGATGTCCATGTACTTTTCGGCACCCAGGTCCGCTCCGAAACCCGCCTCGGTGACCACGATGTCTGCCAGCTGCATGGCTGTCCTGGTGGCGATCAGCGAATTGCATCCGTGGGCAATGTTCGCGAACGGACCGCCGTGGACCAGCGCGGGAGTACCTGCGATGGTCTGGACAAGGTTCGGCTTGATGGCGTCCTTGAGCAGCAGGGTGAGTGCACCCTCAACGCCGAGGTCAGCAACAGTGACTGGCACGCGATCGTAGGTGTACCCGAAGGTGATCCTGCCCAACCGGGAGCGGAGGTCCGTAAGATCGCTGGCGAGACAGAAGACCGCCATGATTTCGGAGGCAACGGTGATGTCGAATCCGTCCTGCCGGGGCACGCCTTGCGCGGGGCCGCCGAGTCCGATGACCACTTCCCGCAGTGAACGGTCATTCATGTCCAGTACGCGCTTGAAGGTCATCCGGCGCGGATCAATACCCAGCTGGTTGCCTTGAAAAATATGGTTGTCGACCAAGGCCATGAGGGCGTTGTTGGCCGACGTCACGGCATGGAAGTCCCCCGTGAAGTGCAGGTTGATGTCGTCCATGGGCAGCACCTGGGAGTAGCCGCCTCCCGTTGCACCGCCCTTCATGCCGAGGATGGGCCCCAAGGAGGGCTCGCGGAGGGCGATCATCACTTTGTGTCCGGCGCGGGCGAGGGAGTCTGCAAGTCCCACTGTGGTGGTGGACTTGCCCTCCCCGGCGGGTGTGGGGGACATGGCGGAGACGAGGACCACCTTGCCTGCGGGCTTGGCGTCGGGGAGCACGAGCTTGGCCGGGTTGATCTTGGCTTTGTACGGCCCGTACAGCTCCAGCGCATCAGCTGTGATGCCGGCCCGCCGGGCGATCTCCTCGATGGGCAGGATGGTGGCGTTGTGGGCGATTTCAAGATCGGTCTGGACCTTGTTTTCAGACATCGTTGTCCTTCGGCTCAGTGTTTGCGCTTCTGGCGTGCTTACGCTGTGCGCGACAATCTATCAGGCACGCGACGGGAAGCGTGGAAGGGCTCAGCGCCGGGGGACCAACAGGCCACCGACGGCTTCACGGTAGCTTTCCAAGGTGATCGCAGCCGTACGCTGCCATCCGAAGGACTCGGCGTGGGTTGCCGCAAGTCGGCCCATGTCTTCGCGCGTCTGGACGTCGTCGTACAGATCTTCAAGGGCATCCGCCCAGTCCGAGGGGTTATGGCCGTCCACCAGGATGCCCGTCCGTCCATCGGAAATGGCGCGGGAAAGACCACCCACATTCGTTGCCACTACGGGAGTACCGCACGCCTGTGCTTCCAAAGCCACCAAGCCGAACGACTCGCTGAAGGATGGCATCACGACGACGTCGGCGGAGCGGAACCAACCAGCCAGCTCAGGTGCAACCACTGGCGGCCGGTGGGTGACGACGTCGTCCAGTCCTGCGTCTTCGATGATGTGCTGCAGGTTGAAGTCCTTGGCCCCGCTGAGTGATCCCAGGATGGTCATCTCCAGATCGATGTCCGGCCGGCGCTTCCGCAGGATCCCGGCGGCTTGGACGAAGACCTGCGGGCCTTTGAGCCGCTGGATCCTGCCGGCGAACAGAATATGGAAGCTGTCCGGCCGCACATCGCGCTGGGCACGCGACTTCCTCCTGAACGAGGGTGTGAAGACTTTCAAGTCCACTCCGGGCGGCGCGACATCGATGCGGTCGATATCGGCTCCATAGTGGGAAACGAGTTCCTCTGCCTCGGCAGGGGTATTGGCCACCAAGCGCTCGGCACCATCGACGATCCGTTGCTCGCCGTCTTCGCGGCGACGGGGTTCGGGCCGTTCGCCGGACTGGAGCACGAGGTTCTTGACCTTGGCCATGGTGTGCATGGTGTGTATCAGCGGAACGCCCCAAAGCCCGGACAGTTCCAGCCCGGCCACCCCGGATACCCAGTAGTGCGAATGGATGGCGTCGTAGCGGCCGTGGAGTTGGCGTTGGCGGATCCTGTCGATTTCCTCCACCATCTGGTGCAGGAGTGCCGGTAGTTCTTCCTTGGGCAGCTTGCGGCGCGGTCCCGCCATGACGTTGTGAACGCAGACGCCGGGACCAGGGTGCTCGACGGCGGGCTGGCCGGCTTTGGTGGAACGCGTGAAGATCTCCACCTCGACGCCGGAATCCGCCAGGGCCATGGCCAGCGCCCGAACATAGACGTTCATTCCGCCAGCGTCCCCGGCGCCGGGCTGTTCCATGGGGGAGGTGTGCAGGGACAGGAACGCCACCCGACGAATCAACGGCACCGCATTTCCTCCTGTACTCCCACAGCAAAACCATCTTTGCCCTGCGGAAAACACTACTCCTGCATGCCCGGACTCCATGGCCGCTGGCGTGGGCGCTGGTACGTCGGCCCGCATGTGGTGGACCGGACGTTTGGACCGGCTATCAGGTCCAGAGCTGCGCCAAGTCCGGGAAGGCTTTCTCGTACCCCTCAAGCAGTTGAGCTGCCAATGGCGCCGAACCCACCAGGGGATGCGCCGCGAACGCTTGGAGGGCCGCCCCGCGCTCGCCGTCGCGGACAGCTCGTATCGTCAGCCGCTCCACTTCCTTGATGTGCTGCATCAAAGTGAGAAACTGCCCGCCGGGCCGTTCCTGGGCAAGCGGCAGCGCGCCGTCGGGCGTTACCTCGCAAGGAACTTCGACGACGGCGTCCGCCGGCAGCCCGGGAACCGCCACTTCCGCGTCGGTGACTGCGTCGGAAGTGGATCCCGCCACGGGTGCGTTGGGCACGTTCAGGATCAACCGGGCTGTCCCGCCGCCTGACAGGGCCCGCATGACGGAGAGAGCCACCCGCTCATATCCGCCGCCGGCGAGGTCGTCTTCATCCCGCTGTTCACCGTGTTTGCGTGCCTCGGCCAGATAGCCTTCTTCCCGTGAACGGCGGGCTGAGTCCCAAAGCCTGTAGGCATCATGGGCTTTGGCCAGTGACGGGTAGAGCGAGCTTTGCTGGCCGTGGATGGTGGCGCCACGGGTTTCCCGCTGGCTCCGGATGGCTGCCGTGGCGTGGTCGGTTTGGTAGTAGTAATACAAGTATTCGTTGGGCAGGCAGCCCAGCAACTGCAGGGTGTGCTGGCCGAACAGCCGTCCCTCTTCGATGGTTTCCAGTGCTGCGTGATCGGAGAGGAGCTTGGGCAACAGATCGGGGCCTTCGGGAGCCAGCCGGTAGAGCCAGCCGAGGTGGTTCAACCCGAAGTAGCCCACGCCGTCGAGCTTTCCTTCCTCCAGTGGCGCCCCGGCAGCGCGGGCCGCCCGGTGCACCAGGCCGCCTGCGGAATCGCAGATGCCGATCACCCGGCGGCCCAGGAGAGGCGCCAGGGCCTCGGTGACCATACCTGCAGGGTTCGTGAAATTGATGAGCCAGGCATCCGGGCAATGGATCCGCATGGCCTCGGCAAGCTCCAGCATGCGGGGGATGGAACGCAACGCGTAGGAGATCCCGCCGGCGCCAGTGGTTTCCTGGCCCAGCAGTCCAAGCTCAAGGGCGACGCGCTCGTCCGCTACCCGTCCGGCTGTCCCGCCCGGACGGATTGCAGCGAAGACCATGTCGGTTCCTCTGAGTGCTTGGCCCAGGTCGGTGGAAACCACCACGACGGGACGTGGGCTGTGCGTTCCGGGCATGTCCCGAAGCACAGCCTCAATGGCGGCCAGGCGAAAGGCATCGACGTCGTAGAGGACGACTTCGCCCACCAGCCCGGCGAAGGGGCCCGAGCATAAAGCCCGGTACACAAGGGGAACCCGGAATCCGCCGCCTCCGGCGATCATGAGCCGCATGGTGTGAGTCTATGCAGCCCCGAGGGTGCAGCGTAGTGTGCCGTGCATGGACGCTATGCCCCAGCGACGATTTGATCCCCTTGCTGCCCTCCGGACGGACGGGAACAACCACTGCGACTTGCTTCTAACTGGAACGGTTTTCCAGGACATTATCTTCACAGGCCTGCCGCACTCGCCCGAACCCGGTACTGAAGTCTGGAGCGAGGGAATGGGCAGCTGCCCGGGGGGAGTGGCCAACCAGGCGATCGCTGCAGCCCGGCTCGGCTTGCGGACCAACCTCGCCGCAACCTTCGGGGACGATGGCTACGGCGACTACAACTGGCAGATCCTGGAGAGCCAGGAGCACGTGGACCTCTCCCTGTCCCGAAGGGTGCCGGGCTGGCACTCACCGGTCACGGTGTCCATGTGCGTCAATCAGGACCGTTCCATGGTGACCCACGGGCACCCCGCCCCGATCAGTTCCTCCGAGCTGATCGGGCAGCCACCCCGGGCCCTCGCCGCCGTCGCGGACCTGGGCGAGGAACTGGAGCCCTGGATGCTCGCGGCCAAGGCGGCGGGCACCAAACTTTTCGGCGTGGTTGGTTGGGATCCCAGCGGTGAGTGGTCCGAACGCCGGCTGAACCAGTTGGAGAATTTCCATGCTTTCCTGCCCAACGCCCCCGAAGCCATGGCGTTCACCGGCAAGGCTGATCCGTGGGCTGCCCTGTATGCGCTGGCAGACCGTGTTCCCGTGGCCGTGGTGACACTTGGTGCCCAGGGCGCCGTAGCCGTGGATTCGGAAACGGGAGAGGAAGAGTGGGTGCCCTCCCTGCCAGTGTCCGCCTACGATCCCACCGGCGCCGGTGACTGCTTTGGTGCAGCCTTCATCGTGGGCAGCCTGGCGGGGTGGAGGTTGGGGGACCGGCTTCGGTTTGCGAACCTGTGCGCCTCGCTGGCCGTCCAGGAAGTCGGTGGCTCACTGGCCGCCCCGGGCTGGGGTGACATCGCCGACTGGTGGCAGCGGGCGAATGCGCGGAAGGAGCGCCAATCAAGCCAGTGGTTGCGGCGCTTCGCCTTCCTTGAACCAATCGTGAAGGACATCCCTGCCGAAGCACAACGCCGGGCCCGGGCAACCATCGCGCATTTGTCGGACGCGCAATAGCCGTGCGCACAATATCCATGGGCGGCCCCGGTCCGTCCGCAATTAACCCGACTTCACCGACGGCACTAGAATCTCTAGGGTGACTTACGAAGCAGCTGCAGATATCGGGATCGGGTCCAAGGACTCCATAGCAAGGTCGGCGGTTCTTGAACGTTCCGCCGTGGTTGACCTCGAAGCCGTTCGGCACAACGTTCGTCAGTTCGTCGCGATCGCGTCCCCGGCTGCCGTCATGGCGGTCGTGAAGGCCGACGCCTACGGCCACGGCGCCGTGCAGGTGGCCCGTGCAGCCCTCGACGCCGGAGCCGCCTGGCTCGGTGTGGCGCACATTTCCGAGGCACTCGCCTTGCGCGCCGCGGGTGTCGACGCCCCGCTGCTGGCATGGCTGCACACCCGTGAGAGCAACTTCCAGGCGGCAGTCGCCGCCGGCATCGACGTCGGAATTTCGGGCTGGGAACTGGACGCCGTGGTCGCTGCCGCCCGCGAACAGGAGCGCCCCGCCCGGGTGCACCTGAAGGTGGACACAGGCCTTGGCCGTAACGGCTGCACCATCGCGGACTGGGATCAGCTGGTGGGCCAAGCCATGGAATACCAGGACCAGGGCCTTCTGCGAGTCGTGGGCATTTTTTCCCACCTCGCGGTGGCCGATGAGCCGCACCGTCCGGAAACGGACCAACAACTCGCCGTTTTCCGTGAGGCAATCGCCATGGCTGAAGACGCAGGCGTGGACACCGAGGTGCGGCACATTGCCAACACCCCGGCCACATTGTCCCGGCCTGATTCGCACTTCGACCTGGTCCGCGTGGGCCTGGGGGTCTACGGTTTGTCGCCCTTTGAAGGCGCCACGTCCGCGGAACTCGGCCTCCATCCGGCCATGACAGTCCGCACGCTCCTGTCCAACTGCAAAAAGGTACCGGAAGGCCAAGGCGTCTCTTACGGACTCAACTATGTGACCAGCGGGGAAAGTACGCTGGGCCTGGTGCCTTTGGGCTACGCGGACGGCGTCCCACGGATCGGAACAGGAGGCCCGGTCCGGGTCAACGGCGTCACTTACCCGGTGGTGGGCAGGATCGCGATGGACCAGATGGTCATCGACCTCGGACCATTGACACCGGACGAGGCAAGCGCGTTCAAGGGGGCCGAAGCCGTCTTGTTCGGCAACGGAGCGGACAACGGACCCACGGCCGATGACTGGGCTGCCGCAGCGGGCACCAACAACTACGAAATCGTCACCCGCATCAGCCCCCGCGTGCCCCGGAGCTATGTCAACGAACGGCCCGTTCAGGGCGAGGTCCACACGGTGGCCCACACGGCAGCGCTGTGAGCGAACCACAGTGGGAGCGCACTCTGACGGTCACGACGGCGGAGCAGACGCACGCGCTCGCAGCAGCAGTCGGCGGGGTGCTTGAGGCAGGGGACCTCCTGGTCCTGACCGGCGAATTGGGTGCGGGCAAGACGACATTCACCCAGGGGCTCGGGGAGGGCCTGGGCGTGCGCACCGGCATCATCTCACCCACGTTTGTCCTGGTGCGGATCCACCCCAACCTGCAGGACGGTCCCAGGCCGGGTGGTCCTGACCTGGTCCATGTGGACGCCTACCGGTTGGAATCGGCCGCCGAGATCGACGACATCGACCTTGAGAACACCATGGACACCGCGGTCACAGTGGTGGAGTGGGGACGGGACCGCGTGGAGCATCTTTCGGACAGTCGTCTGGAAGTCGAACTGCACAGGTCCGTTGGTGGCGGAGGCGCACTGCCCGCAACCGGGACGGGTGTCCTCGACTTCGATACCGATGACGACGACGAGCCGCGCACCATTGTCTTCCGTGGCTTCGGTCCTCGCTGGGCCGAGGCTCCGCGGCTCTTGGAAACCACTACGTCCTCAGAGGGAGGCAACTGATGCTGATCCTGGCCATAGATACCTCCGCCGTTGCCAGCGCGGCACTGATTTCCGATGTCGCGATAGAGGGTGTGCTGGACTCATTTGCCACCGAGGACACCCGCAGCCATGCTGAGGTCCTTGCCCCGGGAATTGAGAAGCTCCTGGCCGGGGCGGGCGTCACCGGAGCCGACGTCGATGCGATCGTGACCGGCGTGGGGCCGGGTCCCTTCACTGGCCTCCGCTCCGGGATCGCTACGGCGCGGACCTTGGCTTTCGTCTGGAACAAGCCCCTGTACGGGCTGATGAGCCTGGACGCCATTGCCCTTGAGGTAGCAGAATCCACGGCGGCGGTTCCTGAGTTCCTCGTGGCCACGGACGCCCGCCGCAAGGAGGTTTACTGGGCTCGGTATACGTTGGCGGACGGACAACTTCCGGAACTCGCGGACGGCCCCCACGTTGGTTTCGCCTCGGGCCTGCCGGACCTTCCGGTTTTCGGTGCGGGTGCGGGCCTCTATGCGGACGTTCTTCGCGCCGATGAGGACTTTGCCCGGACTCAACCCGACGCCGCGTCCCTGGGCCAGTTTGCCCTTGCCCGCCTCACTGCAGGGCGGGAACTGCTGGACTCCACACCCCTGTACTTGCGGGAATCGGACGCTCAAGTGCCCGGGCCCAGGAAGCGTGCACTCTGATGGGAACGAAACCGTGAAGCTCTCCCCGAAGCTGGAACTTGCGGGGGTTTCCCTGCGCGACATGACCGAGGCTGACGTCCCGGTGGTGGAAGCATTGGAGCGTCGGTTGTTCCCCGTGGACGCCTGGCCCCTGCAGATGTTCTTCGATGAGCTCGCACAGCCTGAAACCCGGCGCTACGTCGTGGCTGAAGTTGCCGGCGAAATCGTCGCTTATGCGGGCCTGATGTGTATCGAGCCGATCGCGGACGTACAGACGATCGCCGTCGTGCCTGAATTCGAGGGCAAGGGAATCGGTTCCGCCGTCCTGACCGAACTGATTGACGAAGCGCGGCGACGCCGTGCCGCGGACGTCCTGTTGGAGGTCCGGGCGGACAACCCCCGGGCCCAGCAGCTGTACTTACGCTTCGGATTCGAACAGATCCACGTCCGTCCCCGCTATTACCGTGACGGCACCGACGCCTTGATCATGCGGCTGCCATTGAACAATCCACACTCCCACGAAGGAACAACAGCGTGAGCGGACCGAACCAAGTACAGCCGAAGCAGCCGCTGGTGCTGGGCATCGAGTCGTCCTGCGACGAGACAGGTGTGGGAATCGTTCGGGGAACCACGTTGCTCACCAACACGGTGTCCTCCTCCATGGATGAGCATGTCCGCTTTGGCGGCGTGATTCCCGAGATCGCCTCGCGGGCCCACTTGGACGCTTTTGTGCCAACACTCCAGGAGTCGCTCCATGAGGCCGGCGTGACCCTGGAGGACATTGACGCCATCGCAGTGACTTCGGGCCCGGGCCTTGCCGGTGCGCTTATGGTGGGCGTCTGTGCCGCGAAGGCACTGGCGGTTGCCACGGGCAAGCCGCTTTATGCGATCAACCACTTGGTGGCGCATGTTGGTGTGGGGCTGCTGGATGGAAGGCCCGACGCCGTTGCTGCCGCCGGCTTGGGTGCCGGGAAGTTGCCGGAGAATCTCGGAGCTTTGTTGGTATCGGGCGGCCACACGGAAATCCTGCGAATCCGGAGCATCACGGACGACGTCGAACTCCTTGGCTCAACCATCGACGACGCCGCAGGCGAGGCGTACGACAAAGTTGCCCGCATCCTGGGCCTTGGCTACCCCGGTGGCCCGGCCATCGACAAACTTGCGCGGCAGGGTAATCCGAAGTCCATTCGTTTCCCGCGCGGACTCACCCAGCCCAAGTACATGGGAACTGCCGAGGAGAAGGGCCCGCACCGCTATGACTGGTCCTTCAGCGGGTTGAAGACAGCCGTAGCCAGATGCGTGGAGCAGTTCGAGGCGCGCGGCGAAGAGGTACCCGTGGCCGACATTGCCGCAGCGTTCCAGGAGGCCGTGGTGGATGTCATCAGTTCCAAGGCCGTGCTGGCCTGCAAGGAAAACGGGATCACAGAGGTGCTTCTGGGCGGTGGCGTCGCCGCCAACTCACGGCTGCGCGAATTGACGGGCCAGCGGTGTGCATCGGCCGGTATCAAGCTTCACGTTCCGCCACTGGACCTCTGCACGGACAACGGTGCCATGGTTGCTGCCTTGGGAGCCCAACTCATCATGGCCGGGATCAGTCCCAGCGGAATCGGGTTCGCGCCGGATTCGTCCATGCCGGTCACCACGGTGTCGGTGCCCGCCTAGGCGGGTTTCCGTGCCGACTTAGGCGTCGGGACCTTTGCGCATCTGCTGCACGAGGTCCATCACCACGGCCTGCAGGTCGCCGTCGTGCTCAGCGGCCACGCGGCGTTGACGCTGGTAGCTGGCCCCGCGTTCGATGATCTTCAGGACGTCCGCCAATTCTTCGGTGCAGCCGAGCCTGGCTGCCACCGGCTCCAGACGCGCCACAGTCTCCGCGAGGTGCTCGGTGACCAGCTGCTCGTTGCCATCGGCGTCGAGGATGATGATGGCTTCCATGCCGTAGCGGGCGGCGCGCCATTTGTTCTCCTGCACATGCCAGGGCGGCATGGTGGGGATGGTGCCGCCGGCATCGAGGATGGAGGAGAACTCATCCACCAGGCACTGGGTCAGGGCAGCAATGGCTCCGACTTCTTCCAACGTGGCCAAGCCGTCGCAGATGCGCATCTCGATGGTGCCCAGGTTGGACACCGGCCGGATATCCCAGCGGATTTCGGACGTGGAGTCGATGACGCCGGTGGTGAACATGTCCTGGACGTAGGACTCGTACGCTTCCCATGTTTCGAACTGGAAGGGAAGCCCTGCGGTGGGCAGCTGCTGGAACATGAGGGCGCGCTGGGACGCGTAGCCGGTTTCCTCCCCTGCCCAGAACGGGCTGGAGGCGGACAGCGCCTGAAAGTGCGGGAAGTAGTTGACCAGGCCGTCAAGGATCGGAAGGACTTTGTCCCGGCGGTCGATGCCCACATGGACGTGGACGCCGTAGATCACCATTTGGCGTCCCCACCATTGGGTGCGCTCAATCAGCTTGGCGTAGCGTTCCTTGTCCGTCACGGGCTGGAGCAGGGGAGGGCTGAACGGGTGGCTGCCCGCGCAGAATACTTCCACCCCCATGGGGTCGGTGACTTCACGGACAGCAGCGAGGGAACGGCTCAGGTCCTCTTTGGCGTCCTTGACGGTCTCGCAGATTCCAGTGACGAGTTCAACGGTGTTGAGGAGGAGTTCGCGTTTGATGTGGGGATGTTCATCGTCTTCGTTGAGGTCGGGGTGGTTCGCGGCGACGCCTTTGAGGACATCGTTCGCTACCGAGACCAGCTCGCCGGTCCGTGCATTGACCAGCGCCAACTCCCACTCCACACCCAGTGTCGATTGCCTGGATGGCGCAAACTCAATCTGCACGTAGTCCCCTCGTTGTGTTTCTGCCGGGCACGGCCCCGCTGCGGGGCCGCCAGCGGTCGGCATAAGTCTAGTGCAGCCGGGCCGCCTCTGATTGCGAGTGACCAACGATGAAGCCACCCTTCATTTGCTAATGAGAATGGTTTGCATTTAGAATCATCCCATGCATCTTACAGTCGTCAGTTCCCTGGACAGTCAATGCCGTGAAGCGGCAGCCGCAAGGCTGGGCAGCACCCACCCGAACTCTGTGGTGGTCCTGCATGGCCTTCTGGACGGGTCCTTGGTGCTGCGCCGCGTCTACCGGGGAGGGCGGTTGTTCGAACGCGAAACAACAGTCCTGGAACACGGCTGCCTCAGCTGCACCGTTCGCCTGGATGTGGTTCCCACCGTGGAGCGCCTCGCTGCCTGCGGTTTCGACCACGCTGTCCTGGGCCTGCCGCCCGGCGTGGCTGCGGGGATGGCAGTCGCGGAGCTTCGGCGTGGACTGAGCCGCCCGGTGGTCATCGACAACGCTGTGCTGGCCCTGGATCCCGCTGACCTGGATGACCACATGTGGGATCGCCACACCCTGTTCGAATCAGGCTTTACCTCCATGCCCCAGGATGACCGCACCAGCGGCGAGTTCCTGATTGGCGAATTCGGCCAGGTGGATACCGTCATGCTGCATCCCGGATTGGGCGCCGAGCTGACCGGAGATCACCGCGAGGGGTCTGCGGAGTGGTTGATTGGCGCCGAACTGCTTGGCCAGCTGGCACCCCATGCGGCCGCTGTTGGTGCGGCTGACGACTTCAGGCCGGGCTGCTTCGACGACGCCGAGGCAGCGGCCCGCAGCCGGCCCGGCGTCGTGCGTTTGCCTTTGAACGAGGCCCCGGGGTCCTTCCGGACCGTGCTGCACAAGGCGGGGCGGCCCCTGCATCCAGGCCGTTTCCGTGAAGCTTTGCCCAGATTGGCGTCCGGCACGCACTGGCTGCGGGGGCGCCTGTGGATCGCATCTGCGGCGAAGACGCGGATCGCCGTCCAGGGAATCGGACCCAGGGTCTGGCTGGAAAGCACCGGATCCTGGCTGGCCGACTCCGCAACCGGAACCCACCTCCGGGGAGGGGCCGCCGACGTCGACTCCGTCCTGGATTGGCATCCCGACCACGGCGACCGCGGGACGGTCCTGGCCATCACCGGGCGTTCCGAGGACATCGATCCCCGGGAGATCCAGGAATTGCTGGAAGGCTGCCAACTCAGTGACGCCGAAATGGACGTGGACTTCGCCACCTGGCATGACCCGCTGGAACTCAGCGACGCACTATGAACCTCAGGCCACCAGTAACCCACCAGAGAAGGAGAAACACCATGAAGGTCAGGAACTCGTTGCGTGCCCTCAAGAAGATCCCGGGCGCACAGATCGTCCGCAGGCGCGGACGCACGTTCGTCATCAACAAGAACAACCCGAGGATGAAGGCCCGGCAAGGCTGAAAGCGGGTTTCAATTCGAGGGTTGTTTAATGGGTAAATGCCAATCCTGAACAAAGACATGTCCCTGTGCATTTCGCTCGCGGCCCGGCCCAGCAACATCGGCACCCGGTTCCACAACTACCTCTACGATTTGCTCGGCCTGAACTTTGTCTACAAAGCATTTGCCCCGGCGGACATCGCCCTCGCAGTGGCAGGCATCCGCGGCCTCCCCATCAGGGGTGCCGCGGTGTCCATGCCGTACAAGGAAGCGGTTATCCCGTTGGTGGACGTGATGGACGCCTCGGCCAAGGCCATTGATTCGGTCAACACCATCGTCAATAACGACGGCGTCCTCACGGCCTACAACACCGACTACATTGCCATCGCCCGGCTGCTGAAGGACCACGCAGTTCCCAGCGGCCACTCGGTCCTGCTCCGCGGCGCGGGCGGCATGGCCAAGGCCATGGCCGCTGCACTCCGGGACGCCGGGTTCACTGAGGTCACCATCGTGGCCCGCAATGAAACCACCGGCCGTGCGCTCGCGGATCTTTACGGATTCGGCTGGCAGGACGACGTCAACGGCTCCACGGCGGACCTCATCGTCAACGTCACGCCGCTGGGCATGGCGGGCGCGGACGAAACAGCGCAGTCCTTCGACGATGCAACCATTGCCGCCGCCAAGGTGGTGTTCGACGTCGTCGCGCTTCCCTCGGAGACGCCGCTGATCTCCGCTGCCCGCGCCGCGGGCAGGCCTGTGATCACCGGTGCGGAGGTCATAGCCATCCAGGCCGAAGAACAGTTCGTCTTGTACACCGGTGTGCGCCCGAGCGCTGAGCAGGTGCGCGAAGCCTCGGAATTCTCGCGCCGCTAATCGCCGGCAGACGCTGGTAGGCGGCCTAGGCCGTCACAGGCTCCACCGCAACAGCCACTCTCTCCTCGCCGATCCGGGTGAGGACCAGGGTGGCTGTTTTCGCGTCCTTGCCCTTCCCTGCCGGCTTGCCCGGGAGGAGTTGTTTCCGCAGTTCCTCAGGAGTTACTGCCGTTCCGCGCTTCTTGATGTCCAGCACGGTGATGCCGTTCGCTTTCACCCAGGCCTTGAGGGCTTTCACGTTGTACGGCATGACCTCCAGCACCTTATAGGCGCGGGCAAAGGGGGTGTCCTGCAGTTCGGGCGCGCAAATGTAGGCAATGTGCTCATCCACCAGGTGCCCGCCCAGGCGTTCGGCGACGTCGGCCACCAGCCCCGCGCGGATCACCGCGCCGTCAGGTTCGTACAGGTAGCCGTCAACAGGCCCGACGGCGGCTACCGGGCCGCCGTCGAAATCCTCGCCGCTGGTGATTTCGGCGGCGCCCTGGGAGCTGAGGACGAGGGCGGCACGACGCACGCCGGGACGGGCTACCGCGTTGAACCACAGGGTCACCTCGGTGACATCGCCCCCGACGGAAACCCACTGGGCTTCGCAGCCCGAAGGCACCGAGTCATGGGGGATGCCGGGGCCCATCTTGACGCCCACAGCGCGGCCGGAAGCCGCCAGCCCTTCCACGAAAGACAGGGGAGGGGAGAACGCTTCGGGATCCCAGATCCTCTTCGTTCCGGACGTGGAGGTGGTGCGTCGGGCCGGATCCAGCCAGACGCCGTCGATCCCGTCCAGCCCAACGGAAGTGGCATCCGAGTGCACCACGGTGGCGTGCGGGAACGGTATGAGGTTGATAGTGGCGCAGGCGGCGGTGGTCTCGTCCATCTCCACGGCGGTTACGGCAATGTCCATGGAGGCCATCGCCATGGAATCCGCGCCCAGGCCGCAGCCGAGGTCGGCGACGTGGGTAATGCCTGCCTTCGCGAATCGTTCCGCGTGCCGTGCTGCGACGTTCAGGCGCGTGGCTTGCTCCAAGCCGGCCTGTGTGAACAGCATCTGGCGGGCGAACTCGCCGAACTTTGACTCGGCCCGGGTCCGTAGGCGAGATTGGGTCAGGACGGCTGCCACGAGTTCAGGAGAATGTCCCGCCTTCCGGAGGTCGGCGTTGACGCTGAACGCGTCGGCGTCCCGGTACGGGCCCAGCGAGGCAAGAAGTTCCCATCCTTCGGTGGTCAGCAAGGGCGCGATCTGTTCCTGCGGTGCGTGAGACATGGGATCAAGCCTAATAGGGCACGTCATGGCATCGTGACTGGGGAATCAGCCAGATAGGGTTGTTTTCATGGAAGACAACGCAGTTCCGCAGCCCTCCCACATAACCCGGTATGCCCGCCCTGCCTTAATTGCGGGGGCTGTGATTGCGGTGGTCTGCATAGCTTTGCTGATCATCATCTTTGCGCTGGACTCCTTCAACGCGGCTGCCTACTCCGTGACAGGCAAGAGCGTCAACGACGCCACCGACGAGGCCCGGGACATCCGCGAACTCTACAGCGGAGCCCGCGTCGGCGGAATCATTGCCCTGGTGGTCTCCGCCGTGGTTGCCGTTGCTTCCGGCGTACTCCTTTACTTGAACCGTGGGACAGACCGGGTTGACGGGGACGATGACGGCGAAGACTACGATCTGGAGGACCTCACCGGCCGGTGACGGGCGTTCACCCATGACGAAATGCTGGCACTCACCTTGACCGAGTGCTAACGCCTTACATAGAGTCTTGTTAGCACTCTCCCCGGAGGGTGCTAATCACCACCGCCAGGCAGCTACCGGCACCGCGACGACGGTTGCACGCCTCGGCACCCAAGTTTTTAGTCCATGAATCAGCTCATGAAAAGGAGAGTCCGAGTGTCGGTCTCGATTAAGCCTCTTGAGGATCGTATTGTTGTTCGCCCGCTCGAAGCAGAGCAGACCACGGCTTCCGGCCTGGTAATTCCGGACTCCGCGCAGGAGAAGCCGCAGGAAGGCGAAGTTGTTGCAATCGGCCCCGGCCGCTTCGATGACAACGGCAACCGCGTACCGGTTGACGTAGCTGTTGGCGACGTCGTCATCTACTCCAAGTACGGTGGAACCGAAGTCAAGACCGGCGGCAACGAGTACCTCGTTCTGTCCGCCCGCGACGTCCTTGCGATCGTCGTAAAGTAACTTCCTGGAGCCCCGCACCGCAGCCGCGTTGGAATCATTCCGAGCGACAGCGGTGCGGGTTTTCTGTCTTGAAAGGACACAACCATGGCAAAGCAGCTTGCTTTTAACGATGCTGCCCGCCGGTCTCTTGAGGCCGGTATCGACAAGCTCGCCAACACTGTCAAGGTGACGCTTGGTCCGCGCGGCCGCAACGTCGTGCTGGACAAGAAGTGGGGCGCTCCCACGATCACCAACGACGGCGTGACCATCGCCCGTGAAGTTGAGCTTGACGACCCCTACGAGAACCTTGGTGCCCAGCTGGCCAAGGAAGTAGCTACCAAGACCAACGATGTCGCCGGCGACGGCACCACCACGGCTACCGTGCTGGCCCAGGCCCTGGTCAAGGAAGGCCTGCGCAACGTTGCTGCCGGCGCCGCACCGGGCGAGATCAAGCGTGGC
Organism: Paenarthrobacter sp. NPDC056912; assembly: GCF_042786555.1. Lineage (NCBI taxonomy): Bacteria > Bacillati > Actinomycetota > Actinomycetes > Micrococcales > Micrococcaceae > Paenarthrobacter > Paenarthrobacter sp. NPDC056912. The sequence continues at coordinate 54,136 of NZ_JBHUCD010000015.1, read as the reverse complement.
ATCGAGGTTTCCGTTGAAGCCATCGCAGCCCGCCTGCTGGAGAACGCCCGCGAGGTCGAAGGCACGCAGGTTGCCAGCGTCGCAGCGATCTCCGCGCAGAGCGATGAAATCGGCGAACTGCTGGCAGAAGCGTTCGGCAAGGTGGGCAAAGATGGCGTCATCACCATCGAAGAGTCCTCCACCACGCAGACTGAGCTGGTCCTCACCGAGGGCATGCAGTTCGACAAGGGCTACCTGTCCCCGTACTTCGTCACGGACGCTGAGCGTCAGGAAGCCGTCCTCGAGGACGCACTCATCCTGATCAACCAGGGCAAGATCTCCTCGCTTCAGGACTTCCTGCCGCTGCTGGAGAAGGCCCTCCAGGCTTCCAAGCCGCTCTTCATCATTGCTGAAGACATCGAGGGCGAGGCCCTGTCCACCCTGATCGTCAACCGCATCCGCGGCACGCTCAACGTTGTGGCCGTCAAGGCACCCGGCTTCGGCGACCGCCGCAAGGCCATGCTCCAGGACATCGCCACGCTCACGGGCGCACAGGTTGTTTCCCCTGACCTCGGCCTGACCCTGGATTCCGTAGGCCTCGAGGTACTCGGTACCGCGCGCCGCATCACGGTCACCAAGGACAACACCACTATCGTCGACGGTGCAGGCTCGGCCCAGGACGTCTCCGACCGCGTTGCACAGCTGCGTGCTGAGCTCACCCGGACGGACTCCGACTGGGACAAGGAAAAGCTGCAGGAACGCCTGGCCAAGCTGGCCGGCGGCATCGGCGTGATCAAGGTTGGCGCAGCCACCGAGGTTGAGCTGAAGGAAAAGAAGCACCGCATCGAGGACGCAGTATCCTCCACGCGTGCAGCCCTCGAAGAAGGCATCGTTTCCGGTGGCGGTTCGGCCCTCATCCACGCCCTCAAGGCACTGGACGAGTCGCCCGCCGTCAAGGCCCTGGAAGGTGACGCAGCAGCTGCTGTGGGCATCGTCCGCCGCGCCCTGGTCCAGCCGCTGCGCTGGATCGCCCAGAACGCAGGCTTCGACGGCTTCGTGGTTGTTGCCAAGGTTTCCGAACTGGACGCCAACCACGGCTTCAACGCCAAGTCCGGCGAGTACGAGGACCTGATCGCCGCTGGCGTGATCGACCCCGTCAAGGTCACCCGTTCCGCTCTCCGCAACGCCGCTTCCATCGCTGCCCTGGTTCTCACCACCGAGACCCTCGTAGCCGAGAAGCCGGCCGAGGAAGAAGACGCACACGCAGGCCACAAGCACTAACTGCCTGTACCAAAGAGCCCCGGTCATGTTCGTGACCGGGGCTCTTTGCTGTCCGCGGGCAGGCGGGGGGCAGCTATTGTCGGCGTTCGACGGCGGCGGTAACCTGACGCTAATGCGGCGGCTTCGGGCACAAACCGGGTCGCTTCCACCCCTACGGTGAACCATGACAACTCCGGCCACGGACTTGGACCTAGGACGCTCGGCATTCCACGAGCGCCGCTGGAGCGACGCCTTGGACTGCCTTGCACGTGCGGATGCCGAAGGTGGATTGCCTCCCCAGGACATTGAACTGGTGGCGTCGGTGGCCATGCTGCTGGGTTTGAACTCGGAGAGCGTTGAGTACCTCACACGGGCGCACGATGAATTCCTCACCATGGGAGACACTGACAGCGCGGCCCGGTGCGCCGCATGGTTGGTCATGTTCCTCATGGACATGGGTGAGCAGGCAAGGGGCAACGGGTGGTTATCCCGTGCCAAACACTTACTGGAGGGCGCGAAAGGACCCAGCGCGGCCGAAGGGTACCTTCTTATTCCGGCAGGACTGGGCTCCCTTCGGTCAGGCAATGCCGAAGCCGGCCACGGGTTGTTCAGCAGGGCCTTGGAAATCGGTACCCTCTTCCACGACAAGGACCTCCAAGCCATGGGCCAGCTGGGCGTTGGGACCTCCCGCGTCTCGCTTGGGCACACAGATGAGGGACTTCAACTCCTCGACGAAGTCATGGTCTCGGTAACTGCAGGTGAGGTCTCTCCCATACCGGCGGGAATCATTTACTGCGCAGTGCTAGGCAGCTGCCGCCTTGCCCACGACGTACACCGTGCCCAGGAGTGGACTGCCGCACTGGAACGTTGGTGCGGGGAACGGCCGGACATGGTCATGTTCAGCGGGCAGTGCCAGGCCAACCGTGCTGAGCTCCTGATCCTGCACGGTGCGTGGGATGAAGCCTTGTCAGTCGCCCGGGCGGCCGAAGGCCGGATCAGGAAAGGCGACCCCGATGCCACGTTCGGTTCCTGGTACCAGCAGGGCGAAGTCCTGCGGTTGCGGGGCTGGTTGGAAGAAGCCGGCAGGGCCTATGCGAAAGCAGCCGAGACAGGCTTTGAGCCGGTACCCGGAATTGCGTACCTCCAATTGGCGCAGCACAAGGCGTCCAGGGCACAAGCCACCATGCGCCGGGCGTTGGAGGGCGCGGACAAGGCCAACCGGAGGAGGCTCCTTCCTGCCGTGGTGGACATCGAGCTCGCTGCGGGCGACGTAGCTGCTGCGAGGATTGCGGCGGACGAATTGTCCGCACCGCTGCACCGTGAAAGCAGGCCGCTGGAGCTGGCGCTCGCCGCCCTGGCAGCGGCGGATGTGCTTCTGGCCGAGCGCAATCCGGTGGCTTCCCTTCAACAGTCCAGGAGAGCGTGGCGGATTTGGTACAGCCTGGAGGCGCCCTACCAAGCGGCGCTTTCCAGGGTCCTTGCCGCGAGGGCCTGCGCAGCAATGGGGGACACGGACTCGGCGGCCATGGAGTTTGAGGCCGCTACGGCTGAGTTCGCGGACCTGGGTGCAACGCCGGCGGTGGCGAAGGTCCTGGAGTTCAGCGGGGAAAAGCCCCAAGGAACGTCGTCGCTGACCGGCCGGGAACTGGAAGTCCTGCGGCTGATCGCCGGGGGCCTGGCGAACAGGACCATCGCCCGGGAGCTTTACCTCAGCGAGAAGACCGTGGCCCGGCACGTCAGCAATATCCTGTCCAAGCTAGGGGTGCCGTCCAGGGCGGCAGCCACCGGCTACGCCTTTGAGCACGGCATGATCCGCTGACCCTCTCTCACTTCCAGACTGTCTTCGAGCGTCCCTCTCTCACCTCCGGATTGTTTTCGAGCGTCCCTCTCTCACCTCCGGATTGTTTTCGAGCGTCGCTCTCTCACCTCCGGACGTCTGCGCATAAATACCCATACCGACTTCGCGGGAATGCGTAATCCGGCCGACGCGGCGGGGGACACCCGGGCAATAGCTTGGCTGTATCGGCACGTAATGCCACAACAGCCAGCGAGGAGAAGCAGCCATGGAAAAGAGTCAGCACACAGAGCTGGACACGGTGATCGTAGGGGGTGGGCAGGCCGGGCTGGCCCTCGGATACTGGCTGGCCAGGGAAGGGGCGGGACTTCGTCATCCTGGACCAGAACGCCCGGGCGGGAGATGCCTGGCGCCAGCGCTGGGACTCACTGCACCTCTTCACTCCTGCCAAGTACGACGGCCTGCCGGGCGCGCATTTCCCCGGAGACCGGCTGGCCTTTCCGTCGAAGGATGAACTGGCGGATTACTTTGAAGAGTATGTCCGCCGCTTCGATCTCCCGTTCATTCCGAACGTCCGGGTAGAAGACGTCAGGCCAGCGGATGAAGGTTTCGCCGTCAGTTCAAGGGACCGTGTCTGGCATGCCCGCAACGTCGTGGTCGCTACCGGCGGTCACCAGCTGCCTAAGACGCCGCGGTTTGCCACGGAAGTTGACCCGGCAGTGCTGCAACTCCACTCCCAGGACTATAGGAATCCAGGGCAACTCCGGGCAGGGCCGGTGTTGATTGTCGGACTTGGCAACTCGGGGGCGGAGATCGCCCTGGAAGTGGGCCGGACGCATCCCACTTTGGTTGCCGGAAAGCCAAGCGGGGAGCTGCCGGTCCGGCATGGGCGGACAGCAGCCCGCTTTGCCTTGCCAATCGTGCGGTTCCTGGGCTTGTACGTCCTCAACTACAACACTCCTGTTGGCAGGAAGGCGGCGCCGGGATTCAAGTCCATGGCGGCACCGTTGATCCGGACCAAGACCAAGGAGCTGGGTGCCGCAGGGATCGACCTGGTCCCCAGGGTCGCCGGGGTTGCCGACGGAAAGCCTGTCCTGGAAGACGGAAGGATCCTGGATGTCTCCACGATCATCTGGTGCACCGGCTACCACGAGGATTATTCGTGGTTGAAGCTCCCGGCCCTTGACCCCATAGGTGAGCCCCGGCAAACCAGGGGAGTGGCGCACGATGTTTCCGGACTCTATTTCATTGGCCAGGAGTTCCTTTTTGCGGCTGCGTCAGCCACATTGCCCGGCGTCAGCCGCGATGCCCGATACCTGGCCCGCCAGATGGCGGCCTCACACACACCCGCAATGGCGCAGCAGCCCGCAATGGACCGGAGCTCCTTGGCGGACCAAGGGCAGCCGTGATTGTGGAATGCGACACATCGCAAGGGGCCCGTCCACGCTTGGCCAAAACGGGTATCGGCACAGGTCACGCACAGGTGGGGCTGGGAAAATCCATAGCTGGACTTGAACTAATAAGGCTTGGGAGGGCGGTCGGAAATGCCCTCCCAATGGGGGTGCGCGGTGGAAACCGCGTATTATTGATGCTTTGTGCCGCAGCTTTGAGGAACCGCCTAACGTGACTACGCCAACGATCCCAACCCCCGCCCACCCTGGTAGGCGGGCTTCCGGACCCGTTGCAAAGTCTAAGTTCCGCCCCGAAATCCAAGGTCTTCGGTCACTCGCTGTCCTGATGGTGGTCAGCTACCACATCTGGATCGGCAGGGTTTCCGGAGGTGTCGACGTCTTCCTCCTCATCTCCGCCTTCCTCATGACCCTCCAGTTCACGGGACGTTACAAACAACGCCGGCCGATGGATCTTTTGCGGCACTGGCTGCACCTGTTCCGGCGGCTGCTTCCCGCCGTCGTCGTGGTTCTCCTGGGGACGCTCGCGGCCACCTTCGCTTTCCTGCCGCCGACCCGCTGGGTTGAGGTTGTGCACCAAGCATGGGCCTCGCTGTTCTACTTCGAGAACTGGCTACTGCAGGGCCTGGCGGTCAACTACTACGCTGCGGACCACAGCCTGGCGAGTCCTGTACAGCACTTCTGGTCGCTGTCCATCCAGGGCCAGGTTTTCATCATGTGGCCCATCATCTTCGCCACCGTTGCGCTGCTCTGCCGCCGGTTCGGCCTCCGCTACCGCGCGACGCTCGCGTATATTTTCGCGATCATTTTCGTGATCTCCTTCATCTACTCCATCATTTTCACGGCCACCAACCAGGCGGTGGCCTACTTCGATACTTTTGCCCGTCTGTGGGAATTCGCCTTGGGCACCTTGCTGGCCCTGATCCTCCCGGGCTTGAACTTTTCGAAGCCCGTCCGTGTGGTCCTGGGATGGATTGGCGTGGCGGCGATGCTCAGTTGCGGCATCCTGCTGCAGGTCCAGACTGCGTTTCCCGGCTTTGTGGCACTGTGGCCCACCTTGGCGGCCGTTGCCGTGATTGCGGCCGGTCAGAGCGGGAGCCGTTTCGGCGTGGACCGGATCCTGAGTTCCAAGTTTCTGGTCCGGCTCGGCGACAACTCCTACGCCCTGTACCTATGGCACTGGCCCATCCTGGTGATTGCCTTGGCTTGGAGCGGCAAAGACCATGCGGGTTGGCTTTCCGGAACGGCGATTGTGGCCCTGTCCCTTGTTCTGGCTTTCCTTACTACCAAATACGTGGAGAAACCCTTCAGGGAATGGAAATGGCCTGAAGTGAAGCGGCGGCGCGCAGCTATTGCCATCGCAGCGTGCGTGGCCGTGGCGTCCGCACCCCTTCTTGGTTTCCAGTACAAGCAGGACTTGGACCTGCAAGCTGCCCAGGCGCAGGCGGCCCATGACAACCCCGGGGCCCAAGCACTTCTGCCCGGCTATGTGAACCAAGTGGCCTCGAACGCCATGACCCTGCCGTCCGCGGAACAGTTGCCGTCAGACTGGGCCCATTTGTCGGATGCCTGTTCCGGTGAAACCAAGCCGGAGTCGCCGCTGCTGCAGGAGAACTGCCAGCAGAACGACGTCGGCGCTGACGCCACCAAGACGGTCCTGGTGGTGGGCAACTCGCATTCGCAGCAGTGGCTCGCCGCGATCGGCGAGCTGGCCGAGCAGCACCACTGGCGGGTCTACGCCATGCTCTTCGGAGCTTGCCCGTTCATGACGGAGAACCCGGACGCCGAGCCGGAGTGCAACGAGTTCAACCGCGAAGTCCGCAGCCACATTGAAGCCCATCCGCCCGATGCCATTTTCATGGTGGGTACCGCGGCCGTTCCTTCTGCCCCTGATGAGCAGCTGACGCACGGTTTCGAGGAGCTCATCCCGGAGGTCAACGCGTTGGGCACCCAGGTCATTGCCATGCGGGATAATCCGCGGTTCACCTATAGCCTGACGGACTGCACGCTCTCCAAGGGGCAGGACAGTCCGGACTGCCGTCCCCTTCGTGCGGATGTCCTGGCAGCCCAGAGCCCGTTCGATGCAGTTCTTGGCAAGTATCAAGACCTGTTCCTGCTGGATATGTCGGACTTGATTTGCGAGGGGATCTATTGCCCGGCCATTGTGGGTAACACCTTCGTCTACTTGGACGACAATCACCTGACCAAGACATACGTAAAGAGCATGGCGGACATGCTCGATGAAAGGTGGTTTGCCGCTACCGGGTGGCAACGATGATGAATGCACACACCAGCACGGCAACAGCTTCAGCCGTACCAGCCGCAGGACAACGCCCGACGGCGGAACGAGGCTTCCGTCCGGAGGTCCAGGGACTGCGCGCGCTGGCTGTGCTCATGGTGGCGGCCTACCATATCTGGCTCGGCAGGGTTTCCGGCGGGGTTGACGTCTTCCTGCTGATCTCGGCGTTCCTGCTGACGTTGTCGTTCACGCGAAAGCTCGAAAACGGCTCGCCTTTGCGCCTTGTCCGGCATTGGCTTCACGTGTTCAAGCGGCTGCTGCCCGCCGTCGTCGTTGTGCTGTTGGCGGTCCTGACCGCCACGTGGGCGTTCGTGCCGCAGAGCCGCTGGCCGGATATCCTCGCTGAAGCGTGGGCGTCCTTGCTGTACCGGCAGAACTGGCAGCTCGCCGACTCGGCTGTGGACTATTACGCGCAGGACCATTCGGGGGCAAGCCCGCTCCAGCATTTCTGGTCGCTGTCAGTACAAGGCCAGGTGTTCATCCTGTGGCCGCTGATCTTCGCGGCCGTGGCCTTGCTGCAGCCGCAGCTGGCCAAGCTCTTCCCGGAGCGGAAGGCCGTGGCCCACCGTCAGTTACTGTTCGTGGCCTTTGGCATGGTGTTCCTGGCCTCACTCGTGTTTTCCATAGAGCAGACCGCCACCAACCAGGAATACGCGTACTTCGATACCCGTGCCCGGCTGTGGGAGTTCGCGCTGGGCTCCTTGCTCGCCTTGGCGCTGCCGTACCTGAAACCTGGCCGCAGGCTCCGTGTGTTCCTGGGCTGGGCCGGAATCACCGCGATGCTCGCGTGCGGCCTTGTCCTGACAGTGGACCGCTCGTTCCCCGGATTCGTGGCCCTCTGGCCGACTCTGGCCGCAGCAGCCGTGATCGTGGCCGGACAGAGCAACAGCCGCCTGGGTGCTGACCGTTTCCTGAGTTCCCGGCCCTTGGTGCTGGTGGGAGACAATTCCTATGCCCTGTATCTGTGGCACTGGCCGGTCCTGGTGTTTTTCCTTCTCGTAACAGGCACCACGACGCCGAACCTCCTCCAAGGTCTGGGCATAATGGCCGCTTCCATGGTCTTGGCGGTGGTCACCACCCGCTACGTCGAGGTACCCATGCGCCGCTGGGAGTGGCCGGACGTCCGGTCCTGGCGTGCCGCCGTCGTGATTGCTTCCTGCGGTGCCTTGCTGGCATTGCCCGTTACCGCCTGGCAGGGAGCGATCGCCGCCGAGGGCGCCGCGATTGCTGACCAGCCCAAGGAACTGACACCGGGTGCGGCCGCGTTGTCCCCGGAGTTCTCGGGCAATCCCACGCCGGAAGCCCTGATCATCCCGGCGCCGGCCGCCATGAAGGATGAGTGGGCGGACATCGACGGACTGTGCACCGGCGACAACGTTCCCACGGACCCGCTGCTGGAGGGCTGCCTGCAAAACGACGAACCCGAGGTTGTCACCAAGGAGATCGTGGTGCTGGGCGATTCGCATGCCCAGCAGTACATGGCCGCTCTTGGCCCGATAGCCAAGGAGCACGGCTGGGAAGTGGTGACGCTCTTGAAGGGAAGTTGCCGTTTCGGTGCCGAATCCTCGGAGCGAACTGACGAGTGCAACGAGTTCAACAAGGCCAGTGCCGCCTACATGATGGAACATCGGCCGGATGCCGTGTTTACGGTGGCCTCGCTGACGCACGTCACAGCTCCGTTTGAGACGGAAGTGCCTGGCTACCTCGACGGCATCAAGCCGTTCACGGACGCCGGCATTGATGTGGTGGGGGTTCGTGACAATCCGCGGTTCAGCATCAATATGCCCGAATGCGTCCAGAAGAAGGGCCCGGATTCCCCCGACTGCAATGCGCCGTTGGAGGAGTCCTTGGCGGTGTCGTCACCCTTGGACGACTACGTCGGCAAGGTGGAGCGACTGCACCTGATGGATATGAGCGACTTCATTTGTGAACAGGGCACCTGCCCGGCGGTCGTCGGGAACGTGTACGTCTACAAGGACGACAATCACCTCACCAAGACTTACGTGCAGAGCATGATCCCGATGTTCGAGGAACGGTTGCTGGCCGCCACCGGCTGGTCCCGCAGCTAGGGACCCCTGCAGCCGCACGGGCAAGTGTACGACGGCGGCCTGCCGCCAGTGCTGTTGCTCACACTCAGGCGTCGCGGAATATGGCGATCGGCGCGGAGGTTCTACTATTTATTCAATACCGGCAGCATGTTAGCTGCCTCGCAGTACCTTATGCACAGGCCAGTCCCGTAATGACGGGCTGGTCATCAGTTGCAACCCCTACCAGTTAAGCCCCCAAGAACCCAGGTAAGAGGCGCACACTCATGACCCAGCCCGAACACAATCCGTTTGGCTTCATTGGCCTGACGTATGACGACGTCCTGCTGCTCCCCGGACACACCGACGTCATTCCGTCCGAGGCTGACACCTCGTCCCGCATTTCCAAGCGCATCAGCGTGCAGACCCCGCTGCTCTCTGCCGCCATGGACACCGTGACCGAGTCCCGCATGGCCATCGCCATGGCACGCCAGGGTGGCTTGGGCGTGGTTCACCGCAACCTGTCCATCGACGACCAGGCCGAGCACGTGGATCGCGTCAAGCGCAGCGAATCCGGCATGATCACCAACCCGCTGACCATCGGTCCTGAAGCCACCCTGCAGGAACTGGACGAGCTCTGCTCCCGGTACCGTGTCTCGGGCCTGCCTGTGGTGGACACCGACGGCCGTCTGCTGGGCATCGTTACCAACCGCGACACCCGCTTCATTCCGGAGTCTGACTTCCCGTTCCGCAGCGTCAGCGACACAATGACCAAGATGCCCCTCATCACCGGGCATGTGGGCATCAGCCGTGATGAAGCGTCGCACAAGCTGGCCACCAACAAGATCGAGAAGCTCCCGCTGGTTGACGAGCAGGGTCGCCTCAAGGGCCTCATCACCACCAAGGACTTCACCAAGGCCGAGCAGTACCCGCTGGCTACGAAGGACGACGAAGGACGCCTGCGCGTCGGCGCTGCCATTGGCTTCTTCGGCGACGGCTGGGAGCGCGCCATGAAGCTCATCGACGCCGGTGTGGACGCCCTGTTCGTGGACACCGCCAACGGTCACTCCCAAGGCGTGCTGGACATGATCCGCCGCCTCAAGTCGGATCCGATTGCTGCCCACGTGGACGTCATCGGTGGCCAGGCGGCAACCCGTGAAGGTGCCCAGGCGCTGATCGATGCCGGTGCCGACGGCATCAAGGTGGGCGTTGGCCCGGGCTCCATTTGCACTACGCGCGTTGTGGCCGGTGTTGGCGTTCCGCAGATCACCGCCATCTACGAATCAGCCAAGGCTGCCATTCCGGCCGGAGTTCCGCTGATCGCAGACGGCGGCCTGCAATACTCAGGCGACATCGGCAAGGCCTTGGTTGCCGGCGCCGACACCGTCATGCTGGGCTCGCTTCTTGCCGGCTGTGAGGAATCCCCGGGCGACCTCATCTTCGTCAACGGCAAGCAGTTCAAGAGCTACCGCGGCATGGGTTCCCTCGGTGCCATGCAGTCCCGCGGCAAGAACACCTCCTACTCCAAGGACCGCTACTTCCAGGCCGACGTCTCCGGTGATGACAAGCTCATTCCCGAGGGCATCGAGGGCCGTGTGGCCTTCCGCGGCCCGCTGGCTTCCGTGGCGTACCAATTGGTCGGCGGCCTCCGCCAGACCATGTTCTACACCGGTGCCCCCACCATTCCTGAGCTCAAGGCACGCGGCAAGTTTGTCCGCATCACGCCGGCCGGTTTGAAGGAATCGCACCCGCACGACATCCAGATGACCGTCGAGGCACCGAATTACGGTTCCCGCTAGGTCCTGGGTTCGTCTTAGCTGTTCCCCGTGGAGGTATCCGCGGGGAACAGCTGTTTAAGGCGTACGCCTGAATGTCTGCCGTGGGGAATAGGCTGAGGTCATGTCTGAAAAGCCCGCACAACCGCGGCACCCGGAGTCGGTCCGCCTGAACAAGGCGCCGCCCCGCAAGCTTGCCCTCCGGCCCTACGCACGCGCCGTCGGACAGGTCCTGAAAGTCAGCTTCAAAGCGTCGCCGGTCGCGGTTCTCATGAAGGTGGCCGGTTCCCTGATCTCGGCCACGCTGCCCCTGGTCACTACATACTTCGCCGCGCTCACCACCACCGCGCTGGCGGCCGGTTATGCGGGGGATCACGACGCCGGTCCGCGGGCGGTGGTGTATGTCATCGTCACCGCCGCACTGGGCCTGTTTTGGGGCGCTTTCAGCAGCGTGGACCGGTACATCCAGCAGCTCATGAGCTTCAAAGTGGGTGCGATCGTTGGCGACATGATGTACGAACGCTTCCTGGCGCTGGAGTTCTGGCGCTATGACGACAAAGAAACGGTGGATCTCTACGACCGCGCCAAACGGTTCTCGGATTCCTATGCCCGCGTCCTTGACAGGATCGCCGCCATTTTTACGCAGCTGGTCTCGGTGATCCTTGCCATTGGTGCCCTGCTGCTGGTCAGCTGGTGGATTGCCGTGATTGTTTTGGTGGCGATCGTGCCCAGCGTCTATCTGCAGTTCAAACTCTCACGCGAGCAGATCGCGCACTGGAATACGCAAGTGGATTCCCGCAGGCAGCGCAGGATGATCGAGCAAAACCTGCTTCGGCCCCAGCACATCGCCGAGATGCGGCTCTACGGGATCGTGGGATACCTGATGGACCTGCGATCCCGGCTTCGCGACGCTGACGAACGCCGGCGCCTGGACTTCCAGAGGCGGTACATCCCCAAACAGTTGGCTGCAGATGCCCTCCAGTACGGTGCCGAGGTTGTCTCGCTGATCTGGGTTGTGGGGCAGATCATCGCCAGGGCCCAACCGGTGGGGCAGTTCCTCTATGTGCAGCAGATTGTCAGCCGGGCATTGTCCACGGCCAACAACCTGGTTTCCTCGCTGAGTTCCATTGACGAGGACCTCGCCAACCTCAAGGACTATGAGCTTTTCATGGCCCTCCCCGTACCCAGCGGCAACGAACCGCCCTTGCTAGAGTCGCCCACCACTGTGGAACTGCGGGACATCCGGTTCAGCTACACGGGCAGCGACATCGAGGTCATCAAGGGCATTTCGATGACCATCAGGGCGGGCCAGCACGTTGCCATCGTTGGTGAAAACGGCGCCGGGAAGTCCACACTGATCCGCATACTCGCCGGGCTGTACCGGCCCGATTCGGGCCAGGTACTGCTCGACGGCGTGGACCTTGCCGGGATCGATGTCACCAGTTGGCACCGGCATTTGGCGGTTCTGAGCCAGGAGTTCCTGAAGTATGAGTTCGCTACCGCGGCCGAAAACATCTACCTCGGAGACGTTGACCAACCCCGGGACGATGCCCGCGTGCGGCGCGCAGCCTCGGATGCCGAGGCCATGGAGTTCATCAGCAAGCTGCCCAACGGCCTGGAAAACCATGTCAGCAACTGGATGGAAGATCCCCGGGGACGCAAGGGGAGCGGGCTTTCGGGCGGCCAATGGCAACGGCTGGCCATGGCGCGCAACTTTTACCGGGACGCCTCCTTCATGGTCATGGACGAACCCACCTCGGCAATTGACGCTTTGGCTGAACACCGGATCTTCACTCGACTCTTCGCGGACCGGAGCAGCACCATCATTGCCATCAGCCACCGGCTGGCCACCATAGAAAAGGCCGATGTCGTGTACATGCTTGAAGATGGCCGGATCGCCGAAGAAGGGACACACAAGGAACTCGTGGCCTTGCGTGGACGCTACTTCCGAATGTTCGAATCCCAGCTCACCGCTGACGAGACCAGCCAGAACACCCCGTAACCTGCCTGAGCGGACCGGCTCGCACGTGTCGGCCAAAGCCGGGGCTTCGGCCCCGGTGGGATAAACTCGAGCAGTGACTTATGAGATTGAGATTGGCCGTGGCAAGCGTGGGCGTCGTGCCTACTCCCTGGATGACATCGCGATCGTTCCGAATCGCCGGACGCGTGACCCGAAGGACGTCTCTGTCTCGTGGCAGATCGATGCCTACAAGTTCGACATGCCCGTGATTGCGGCCCCCATGGACTCTGTGATGTCCCCGGATACGGCCATCGCCCTGGGCCGTCTTGGCGGCCTCGGCGTCCTGGACCTTGAAGGCCTATGGACCCGGTATGAGAACCCGCAGAAGGTGCTCGACGAGATCGCGGGCCTGGCTGACGAAACCAGCAGCCCGGCGGTCACCCGTCGCATGCAGGACCTCTACCAGGCGCCCATCCAGCCGGAGCTCATCAGCTCCCGCCTCGCCGAGATCCGCGCAGCCGGCGTTACGGTGGCCGGTTCCCTCACCCCGCAGCGCACGCAGGAACACTACAAGACCGTGGTGGCTGCCGGCGTCGATATCTTCGTGATCCGCGGTACCACCGTCTCCGCCGAGCACGTCTCCAAAACGCACGAACCCCTGAACCTCAAGCAGTTCATCTACGAACTCGACGTCCCCGTCATTGTTGGCGGCGCAGCCGGCTACACGCCTGCACTCCACCTCATGCGCACCGGTGCCGCGGGCGTCCTGGTCGGCTTCGGCGGCGGCGCCACGAGCACTACCCGCCGCGCCCTCGGGATCCACGCGCCCATGGCCTCAGCCATCTCCGACGTCGCTGCCGCACGCCGTGACTACATGGACGAGTCCGGCGGCCGCTACGTCCACGTCATCGCCGACGGCGGCATGGGCAGCTCCGGGGACATCGTCAAGGCGATCGCCATGGGTGCGGACGCCGTCATGCTGGGGAGCGCCCTGGCACGTGCCGAGGAAGCACCGGGTCGCGGCTGGCACTGGGGCCCCGAGGCCCACCACCTCGAATCTCCGCGTGGAGACCGCGTCAACGTGGGAACCGTTGGTCCTTTGGAAGAGGTTCTCTTTGGGCCTGGCCACCACACGGACGGCACCTCCAACCTTATTGGCGCCTTGCGCCGCTCCATGGCGACCACCGGCTACTCGGACCTCAAAGAGTTCCAGCGCGTCGACGTCGTAGTGTCGCCTTACTCGGGCAACTAAGACTCCTGCCAAACGGGCCGGGCAACAAGTAGGGTAGGGGACTACCAGCAGTTGCGTTTGAGGAGGGGTCCGATGAGCAATGTCGCAGGCGGTCCGCACGGGGGTACTCCGGGAGCACTTAGCCCCGAAGCCCGAGCCGCTTCAATTGAAGTCCTGAAAGCCACCGCCGAGGCCGGCAAGGAGCTCGACATCCTGATTGTCGGCGGCGGCGTAGTAGGAGCTGGCGCGGCACTCGATGCCGTGACCCGTGGCTTGACGGTGGGAATCGTCGAAGCCAGGGACTGGGCGTCGGGAACGTCGTCGCGATCCTCCAAGCTCATCCACGGTGGCCTGCGCTATCTGGAGATGCTGGACTTCGGCCTGGTCCAGGAAGCCCTCCAGGAGCGGGGGCTGCTGATCCAGCAGATAGCCCCCCACCTGGTCCGTCCTGTGCCCTTCCTGTACCCGCTGACACGCCGGTTCTGGGAACGCCCTTACGTCGGGGCGGGCATCATGCTCTATGACACCCTGGGCCTCACGTCAGGGCACAGCCGTGGCGTACCCATGCACAAGCACCTGTTCAGGCGGGGAACCCTCCGCGCGGCTCCCAGCCTGAAGGATGATGCCTTTGTCGGGTCCATCCGCTATTACGACGCCCAGGTGGACGACGCCCGCCTGGTGGTAAACCTCGTCAGGACGGCCGCCTACTACGGCGCGTATGCAGCCAACCGCGTCCGCGTGGTGGATTTCCTCCGCGAGGGGGAGCGCGTGGTCGGAGCCAAGCTGGAAAACCAGGAAGACGGCAGTGTCTTCGAAGTCCGCGCCAAGCAAGTGGTCAATGCTACCGGCGTGTGGACCGATGAAACCCAGGCCATGGTCACGGACCGGGGCCAGCTCAAAGTCCGTGCTTCCAAAGGCATTCACTTGGTGGTGCCGCGAGACCGCTTCCAGTCCACAGTCGGCCTGATCCTTCGCACCGAGAAGTCAGTGCTTTTCGTGATCCCCTGGGGCCGCCACTGGATTATCGGTACTACCGACACCGACTGGAAACTGGACAAGGCACACCCCGCTGCTTCCAGCAAGGACATCGACTACGTCCTTGAACATGTCAACAAGGTCCTCAAGCGGCCACTGACCCGGGAGGACGTTGAAGGCGTCTACGCCGGCCTGCGCCCACTCCTGGCCGGAGAGAACGATTCCACCGCAAAACTGTCGCGTGAGCACGTTGTGGCACACCCTGTACCGGGACTCGTAGTGGTTGCCGGCGGCAAGTTCACCACCTACCGGGTCATGGCCAAGGATGCAGTGGACGAAGCCACACGCGCCATGGACGAGCGAGTTCCGTCCAGCTGCACCGAGACCATTCCGCTGCTGGGCGCGGAGGGCTTCAAAGCGGCTTGGAACCGGCGGGGACGTTCAGCAGACGAAGCGGGCGTTCACGTGGCACGCGTGGAGCACTTGCTCAACCGTTATGGATCAATGACCTCGGAAGTGCTGGACCTCATTGAGGACCGGCCCGAACTTGCTGAACCGTTGCCCGGCGCGGATGACTACCTCGCGGCCGAGGTTGTCTACGCTACAACCCACGAAGGCGCCCGCCATGTGCACGACGTCCTGACCCGCCGGACCCGGATCTCCATCGAAGCCTGGGACCGGGGTGTGTCTGCCGTGCCTGTAGTGGCTAAGCTGATGGGAGAAATCCTTGGCTGGAGCGAGACTCAGCAAGAAAGCGAAATCAAGCACTACCTTGCGCGGGTGGAAGCTGAACGGCTCAGTCAGCAGCAGCCCGACGACGAATCGGCGGATGCCGCGCGCATGGGAGTCGATGACATCGTTCCCCTTCGCTGACCAGCTCAAGGAACTGCGGCCGGGAGGCCACACTGGAGGGAACACGACTTGGCTGAACCACTTGACCGGTACGATGCGGAACTGACCACCCCGGACACGGTCATCCTTGAACTTGTCGCCCGGGACAAGATCGATGCTGCGGCGCAACTGGCTCAGCGGCTGCATGCGGCCGGCAGGATCTCCAACCTGGAGGGCTTCCTGGAACAGGTGCACTCACGCGAACACCAGTTGGCCACCGGGCTCCCTGGTGGCATCGGCCTGCCGCATGCGCGCAGCGAATTCGTGGACAGGATCTCCATTGCGGTAGGCGTCACCAAGTTCGGTCATGCCTTGGACTTCGGCGCCACCGATGGCCCGGCCACTGTGATCCTCCTCATTGCCACGCCTGCAAGTTCCTTCTCGGACCACCTCGAAGTCCTGGCTACCCTGGCGCGGTCCCTCTCCAAGGAGTCGTTCCGGGAGTCCCTTCGAAGGGCGCACGATACCGAAGTCATTTCCGAACTCATCAACTCCAGCCTGGTGTTCTTCGACCACTGAGATTGGGGCAGGCCCTTTCGTGTCGACTCCGTCGCCACGCAGGGGCCCGGCTGCCCCACTCTAGGCAGGCCCTTTCGTGTCGACTCCGTCGCCACGCAGGGACCCGGCTGCCCCACTCTAGGCAGGCCCTTTCGTGTCGACTCCGTCGCCACGCAGGGACCCGGCTGCCCCACTCTAGGCAGGCCCCAACCCTCGTTTCGTTGTTCTACAGCCGGACGAAGTACGGTTAAGGGGTGTTGAAAACCGCGTTGAAACCCCGCTGGATCGCAGGACTGGTCTTTGCGCTTCTGTTGTCCGGGGTATTTGTGCTGCTCAGCCAGTGGCAGCTCAGCCGGTCTGCCCAGCACGAGCCTCCCGCTCCCTCCAGCATCGAAGAAGTAAAGCCCCTGGTGGACGTCCTCCAGCCGGGGCATTTCTTCCCCGGCTCCGTCTCCGACCAGATGGTCAGCGCCACCGGAAGCTACGACCCCGAAAAGCAGGTCCTGGTCGAAGGTCGCCTGTACAACAACCAAAAGGGTTTCTGGATCGTCTCCGCCTTCGCGGTTGACGGAGCCCCGACCCTGAGCGGTGTGGCCGCGTCGCCAAAGACCTGGATCCCGGTTGCCCGCGGCTGGGTGGCCGATGCCGCCCAAGCCGGCCCGCCGCCGTCGGGCGCCATTACTTTGACTGGCCGCCTCCTCCCGTCCGAGGCCCCCACTCCGAATGTCGACGCCGGCCCGGGCAGGGCTTCCGCGGTGGCGGTGGCCGAGCTGATCAACACCTGGGAAGTCTCCAGCTACCCGGGATTCGTGGCAGCGACATCTGAAGTTGCCGCGGGTGTGACCGTCCCGCTTGGCGATGACGTGAAGGCGCTGAACATTCCAGCGCAGCCGCCAGCTGAGCAGGTTAACTGGTTGAACATTTTCTACGCGGTCGAATGGGTTGTCTTCGCTGGTTTTGCCCTCTACATCTGGTGGAGGATGGTGGCGGACGACTACCGGCGGGACCTCGAAGGCGACGAGTTCGACGACGAACCGGACAGCGACGCAGAGGTAGACAAAGAACCTACAAGCCCAGAGCCAGAACAAAAGGTGCAGCCATGATTGAGCCCAAACCGGCAATCCAGCCCGAACAGTCCGGACCCAAGCCCAAGAAGCGGAGGTTTGGCGGGACGGAAGCCCAAATCCGTTCGGCGCTGAAGTTCTACAAAGTCATGGCCTACCTCACCGGTGCCATGTTGCTCCTCTTGTGTGCCGAGTTGATCGCCCGCTACGCGTTCGGCGTCTCGCTCTTCGCCGGTGGCACCAGTGCCGTCACGGGGCAGCCGTTTGGCTTCGGCTTTGCGGAGTCCGAGCCCAAGGGTGTGGTTGGGGGGTTCAACATCTCCACATCAGTGCTGATCGTCCACGGTTGGATGTACGTGGTCTACCTGGTTTCCAACTTCCGCCTGTGGTCTCTCATGCGGTGGCCTTTCTCCAAGCTCATCCTTTTGGCACTGGGCGGCGTAATCCCGCTTCTGTCCTTCATCGTGGAGAAAAAGTTCCATGCAGAGGTTGAAGCGGAACTGGCAGCCAACCCGCAGGCCTCCAAGCGCTACTAGGGTTTGAGGGCATCCCGGTGTGAGATGCCTAACGGCGGGCCCCCTTTTGGCCCTTGGCGGCCCCGGTCAACGTGCACCGGGGCGGCCCGGCCAAGTAGTCTTGGTTGGTGACTACTCCCACCGCACCCCAGACTTCCCAGAAGCCGGTGCTGGTTGTTGACTACGGTGCCCAGTACGCGCAGCTGATTGCACGCCGCGTCCGCGAAGCGAATGTGTATTCGGAAATTGTTCCGCATACCTTCACCACCGAGCAGCTTCTGGCCAAGAACCCGGCAGCCATCATCCTTTCAGGCGGGCCTTCCAGCGTTTACGCTGATGGCGCGCCCAGCGTCGGAGCCGACCTCTTCGAAGCCGGGGTGCCGGTTTTCGGCATTTGCTACGGCTTCCAGGCCATGGCCAACGCCCTTGGTGGCAAGGTGGCCCAAACCGGCCTCCGCGAGTACGGCGCCACCGAAGCCCTTGTGGTCGGAGATGCCCGCTCCATCCTTGATGGCGTTCCCGCGTCCCAGAACACGTGGATGAGCCACGGCGACTCCGTTCAGGAAGCCCCGGAAGGGTTTGAAGTACTCGCCTCGACGGCCGGCGCTCCTGTTGCTGCTTTCGCCAACGACGAGAAGCGCCTGTACGGAGTCCAGTGGCACCCCGAGGTCAAGCACTCTGTCCACGGCCAACACGTCCTGGAGAACTTCCTGTTCAAGGGTGCGGGTCTGACCCCTAACTGGACCACGGGAAACATCCTCGAAGAACAGGTGGACCGGATCCGCCAGCAGATCGGCGATTCCAAGGTGATTTGCGGCCTCTCTGGCGGCGTTGACTCAGCCGTCGCTGCCGCCTTGGTCCAGCGGGCCGTCGGGGACCAGCTGACCTGTGTCTTCGTGGATCACGGGCTTCTCCGTGAAGGCGAAGCTGAGCAGGTTGAGCGCGACTTCGTAGCCGCCACGGGCGTCAACCTGTACGTTGCCAATGAGCAAGAGCGTTTCCAGTCGGCACTGGCTGGCGTCAGCGATCCCGAAACAAAGCGGAAGATCATTGGCCGCGAATTCATTCGAGCCTTTGAGGAAGCTGAACGGGCCATCATCGCCCAGGCAGCTTCGGAGGGCGAGAAGATCAAGTTCCTGGTCCAGGGAACGCTGTACCCGGATGTCGTCGAATCCGGTGGTGGCGAAGGCGCGGCCAACATCAAGAGCCACCACAATGTGGGTGGCCTTCCCGAAGACCTGCAGTTTGAGCTTGTCGAGCCGCTGCGTGCACTGTTCAAGGACGAAGTCCGCGCGGTCGGTGCGCAGCTTGGCCTGCCGCAGGAAATCGTCGGCCGCCAGCCGTTCCCGGGTCCCGGCCTGGGAATCCGCATCGTCGGCGAGGTCACCAAGGAACGGCTTGACCTCCTGCGCAAAGCTGACGCCATTGCCCGTGCGGAGCTGACAGCCGCCGGTTTGGACAACGATGTTTGGCAGATGCCCGTAGTCCTGCTGGCCGATGTCCGCAGCGTTGGTGTCCAGGGCGACGGCCGTACTTACGGCCACCCGATCGTGCTGCGCCCGGTCTCCTCCGAGGACGCCATGACGGCGGACTGGTCGCGGTTGCCGTACGACCTTCTGGCCCGAATCTCCAACCGCATCACCAACGAGGTGGATGGAGTGAACCGCGTGGTGCTGGATGTCACCAGCAAGCCACCGGGAACCATCGAGTGGGAATAGCATTCTGAGTGGCCGGCTTCCTTTGGGAGGCCGGCCACTGTGCTTGTACGTGGAAAAGGCTTTGGCCTGATAAACGGCAGGCACCTGTGAAATGACGGCAAATTTCGCTTCTGTACAGTGTTGCGGAGCGGGCTGCACGCTGATTCCCGCTACCCTCGAAGGTATGCCGGTATGGTCCAAGGCGTCTAAAGCTAGTACAGAAAAGAAGGCAGAAGTTGTGTCAGTAGGTCAAGGCCAGGAAGAGGGCTCCGAAGAGCTCCGAAAATGGCTGTCTGGTCTTAAGCCCGTCACCGGGGCAGACACGATGCTGCGTTTCGTCAAGACGCCCGAAGGCGCCATCGATCTCAGCAATGCGCATCCCTCCGGGCTGGCCCAGTTGCTTGCAGGTCGCAGAACCCGTTTGTCCACGTTGATCAGGGACCGGCAACAGTATCTCGTGGCGGCCCGGGCGGCGCGCAACATCCGCTCCAAGATCTTTGAGCTCAGCAACGACCGCGGTATCGAGGCCGGATACCTGTCCGCCGGTACTGTGGTGTGGACGTCGGCCGTGGGCGGCAAACCGCAGCGTGTTTCGGCACCTGTGATGCTCACCTCCATCATCCTGACGGTCCGGCCCGGTGAAGACGACTTCGAGTTGCAGCTCACCGAGCAGGCGCGCATGAACCCTGCCCTGGTGCGGCACCTCAAGACCGTCCATGGCATCGTCTTTGACGTCAACGCCGTAGCCAGGATGGCCTACAACACGGCCAGGCTCGATCCCCAGCCGGTCCTGGATCGCCTGGCGACGCTCGTTCAACCCATCCACGGGGCCGAAGTCGGGTTCAACCTTCTTGTCACAACGTTGGCCGATCTCTCGGGAAACCTCGACGATCCTTGGATCAACACGAACAACCCCACAGTCGCGGCTCTGTCCACCGCGGCCAACGGTGGCGACATCGAACCGGAGCCCATCAAGGCAGGCAGGTTCTCCAGCCTGGACGAACGCGACCCCGCCGACGAGCTCCTCCTCCTTGACGCAGATACTGACCAGCAGTATGTGGTGGACGCCGTTCGCGCCGGGGATTCCCTGGTTGTCAGCACCCCGCCGGGAAGCGGGCAGACACAGTCGGCAATCAACGTCATCGGAGCGCTTGTCAGCGAAGGCAAGTCTGTCCTGGTGGTGGGGGACCGGCAGTCCAGCCTCGCGGGCCTTTCGGGCCATCTGGAGTCACTCGGCCTTGATTCGTTGTTCTTCCGCCCAGGAAACGGGACGACGCCCCAGCAGCTCAAGGGTCAGCTGGTCCGGGCCATCATGCGGAACGAGAAAGCCCTTGAGCCGCAGCTGGGGAACCTTCACCAGACCTTGACCGGCCACCGGCACGCCCTGATGGACCATGTGGCCTCCCTCCACAATGTCCGCGAACGCTGGGGTTGCTCGCCATATCAGGCCATGCAGTCGCTCGCGGAGTTGACGTCCATCCACCCGGCTCCCTCCACAACCGTGCGCTTGAAGCGCAGCGTGCTGGATAACATCAAGGACCGCGAGGAACTCGCCGGCCGCCTGCGCCGCGCGGCCGAACTCGGCAGCTTCAGCAGGGCCTCAACATCCAGCCCTTGGTACGGTGCCCGATTGGTCACCCGCAAGGAGACCGAGGAAGCCCAACAGCTCGCCCGCCTGGCCGAGGAGAAACTCCCAGTCCTTCGTGACCGGATGAAGCAGGTTTCCGATCACGCCGAGATCCGCCTGGGAGACACGTTCTCCGAGTGGGGTGCCCAGCTGGAACTGCTGATTGCCGTGCGCGAGAGCCTGGACAAGTTCACTCCGGACATCTTCGACCGTCCCGTTCACGATTTGATCTCTGCCACGGCCAGCTCGGCTTGGCGCCGGGAACGTAACCTGGAGATGCCCTCCATGCAGCGTTCACGCCTGCGGCGGGTAGCCAAGGAATACGTGCGCCCCGGTGTTCACATCGCCGACCTCCATAGTTCATTGGTACTCGTCCAGGAACAGCGTGCGCTCTGGGCCGGATATGCAACCACGCAGCGCCATCCTGCGGTGCCCTCCGGTCTCGCAGATCTCGGCGGCCTGTACAGGGAACTCGACGGCGAACTGCGCCGCCTCGGCGAGTCCCTCAAGCACACGTCCGCCGGCGGCTCGCTCCACGCGACGCCGTACCTGGAACTGATGGAGCGACTCGAACGCCTCGTCGCAGACACCGCCACGCTGGAAACCCTGCCGGAACGCACGCTCCTGATTGAGGAAATGCGCGAGCACGGTCTTGGCGAACTTCTTGCCGATCTCGCCGCTCGTGAGGTTCCGGCCCCGTCCGTCGCAGCTGAGCTGGATCTGGCCTGGTGGCAATCCGCCCTGGAAGCCATGATCAGTGGCGACGACTACCTCGCAATGTCCGACGGCGACTCCCTTCGCCGCCTCGAAGCCGAATACCGCCTCGCGGACCAGGCCCACATTGCAAGTGGCGCGGCCCGGCTCCGCTGGCAGCTGGCTGAGAAGTGGCGCCAAGGGCTGCTCGAACACCCGCGGCAGGCCGAGTTGCTCCGTGCACTGTTGAAGGACGGCCGGGTGACGTTGCCGGCTCTCAGTGCCCAGGCGCCGGACCTTGTGCCGATGCTGGTCCCTGTGTGGTCCGTCAGCCCCTACCTCCTGACCGGTGTTCTTCCCGCTGAACAGAAGTTTGACGCTGTGGTGGTCATCGACGCCGAGTCGACCTCCCTGCAGGCTGTCCTTCCTGCTATTGCCCGGGCGCAACAGGTCATCGCCTTCGGAGATGCGAAAATTGCCAACGCGCGCACGTTCAGTGTGGCCGTGGAACCGCCCGTTGCCGGGGTTGCAAGCCACGAGACCGTGGATAGTGCGTTCAAGGCGCTTGCCCGGGTCCTGCCCACGTGGCAGCTTAACTGGGTTTACCGGGCCGTGGACGAGGACTTGATTCTCCAGCTGAGCAAGAACTACTACGATGGCGGATTGCGTCGCCTGCCCGACGGAAGTTCCGTCACAGGCTTGGACCGATCGATCCTGGTGGAGTACATCCCGGACGGCACGGGACTTCCGGGGGCGGACCACGAGGGTGTCGAGTCCGTGACGGCCGAGGTCAACCGCGTGGTGGACCTTGTGTTCGAGCACGCACGGCTCCGGCCCCGCACGTCCTTGGCGGTGGTCACGGCCAGCCTGCGCCATGCTGCGCGGATAGGTGAAGCCATCAGGCTGCAACTGCCAAACCATTCCCTGTTGTCCGCGTTCTTTGGCGCGGGCCCCGAATCCTTCCGCGTGGTGGACCTCGAGCGCGCCCAGGGCCTCGTACGTGACCACGTCATTTTCTCGCTGGGCTACGGACGTACTCCACACGGCCGTGCCCTGCACTCCTTTGGCCCGTTGTCCACTGAAGGTGGCCGCAATCGTTTCGCTTTGGCCATGACCAGGGCACGGCGTTCCATGCACGTCCTCAGTTGCTTCCGGCCCGAAGACCTCGATCTGGACCGCCTGGCTCACGGAGCGGTGGACTTCTACGAATTGCTGGACCGGGAATTGTCCGGGAACAGCAATCTTGGAACTCCTGCTTCCCGTGCCGTTGCCAGCGAGCAGGCGCTGGGTGAGGACCCCTTGGTTGCGGACCTCGGTGAGCGCCTGCGGGCAAGGGGAGCTCGTGTCTGGCACCTTTACGATGGCGTCCTGGACATTGCCGCTGCCGCGGATCCGGTGCACACCATCGGCCGCGAAGGCGCCGAAATCCCCACACCAGTTGCTATCGAATCTGATGGGACGGAACGCTACCGGCGCATGAGCGTCCGCGAGCGGAGCCGGTTGCGGCCGCAGTTGCTGGAACGAATGGGCTGGCGTTACATGTCGCTGTGGACCATTGAAGTCTTTACGGACCCGTCGTCCTGCGCGGACCGGATCGGTTCGTACCTGGGGCTGGAGAACCACATCCCCCAAACCCCGGCGTCGCCGCAGCATGGCTTCCTTGACATGGATGTTGAACAATTGAATCTGGACAACGCGAACCCCGCGTTTGCCCGCAGTACCGCCGCCCGGCAGGCTGATGGCGAGCCGACTGGCGCTGCAGATGCCTCCGGTGAGGCGGGGGATCGGAAAGAAGTACCCATGAGTGAACAAGAAACCGGCACAGACGTCGGCTCCGCGGAAGAGCCGGTAGATCAGGACAACTCCAGCGCGGTTGCAGTAGCTGAATCGAAAACGGCCGGATCCAAGGCCGGTTCCAGCGGCATTCTTCCCACCAAAGCCGCCGAGGATGACCCCCGGCGCTGGGGCGATGACTCCGGCTACGACCATGAGCAATGGCTGAAGGAGCAGAAGCCCCCGCACTGGGGCTGACTGTACCCCGATACTGAATCCCACTAGGGGTTTACCAGAACGAAGAAAAGCTTGCCTTGCGTTGACGCGCCGGCAAGCTTTTCTGCTTGTTGGGGATTCGCGGCCACCACGACCAAACCTTCGGTGTCGCTTGTGCCGAGCCATTCACCGGGCTTGCCGCCTTGAGCCGAGGTCCAGAGCACCGGAACTGGGCTGGCCAGCACCTGGCTCTGCCTGGACTCGTCGTAGGA
The DNA here is from genome assembly GCF_042786555.1 of Paenarthrobacter sp. NPDC056912. Taxonomy (NCBI): domain Bacteria; kingdom Bacillati; phylum Actinomycetota; class Actinomycetes; order Micrococcales; family Micrococcaceae; genus Paenarthrobacter; species Paenarthrobacter sp. NPDC056912. The sequence goes on along the minus strand of NZ_JBHUCD010000015.1, from coordinate 30,183 downwards.
GCCCGCCGCTGTTAGGACCACCGTCACCAGCTGGCCGGGGGACAGGAGCTGGATGGAAGACGGATCGGCCATCCTCAAAGGAACGGCCGCCGTGCCCGCAGGTGTTCCGGTGAGCAGACCAGGGCCAAGGAGGCTTGCTTCCGTGGGGAGCTGCCCCTTGCCCAAGGGTGTTGCGAGCTGCCTTCCCACGAGGTCCATGGTGTCTTCCAGGGTTCCGGAAGCGGCGATGTCCGCCGGCACACCCAGGATGGTGAAGTCAGATTCGATAAGGCTGGTACCTGCAGGGATATCCCGCGCGGCAACAAGGACGTTGACGCGCTGTTCGGATACCGGAGTCAGTTGTTGAACCGCAAGACCTGCAGCCACACACAGAAGAAGGGCCACCGTGAGTCGACGGTTGCGTGCAACCCATGAGCCCAGGCGTAACCGAAGTGGGCGATGGGAAGCCCGAACAGCTGGGGGCCGGATGGATGTGCGCGCAGAAGGTGCGCGCCACGTTTGGAACGTTGTTGAAGGCTGCCTGCTTCCGGCAGCGGCCGCTGAACGTACGGCGCGGGGAAGGAGGGTACTGGATGACTTGTGTGGCATGCCGCCACGTTAGTCAGGTGCAGTGGCCGCGTAACAGCGGCCAAAGGCCCTATGTGGACAAGTTGCGCTTAGCTTGCTGCTGCTGCAGGTGCCGGCGCAGCAGGCGCCGGAGCTGCCGGGGCGGCCGAAACCGTACTGCCCTTGGAATCGCGGGAATCAGTGCGGTAGAAACCCGAGCCCTTGAAGACAACGCCAACGCTATTGAACTTCTTGCGAAGCGAGCCCCTGCACTCCGGGCACTCCGTCAGGGTGCTGTCAGAGAAGGACTGGACGATGTCAAAGGCATGGTCACAGTCTTTGCAGGCGTATGCGTATGTGGGCACTGAGTTCCTCCTTCAGGACAAAGTTCAGGTCCTGTGCAGCGGTGGCGGATAAGATCCGCATTAGCAGTCGCAGGGCCTGAGTGCCAATTCTATCATCCGTCCCGTTTACCCGCGCCAGCAGATGTGCCGGAACTCACCAGCACCGGTCACGCTGGCCGCGATCCCTGGTCCTTGATGCCTAGCCGTGCGATTCCGGACGGCATTAGCACTTCGCGCACGGGGCGATCGAAGGCCTCGGCGGGAATCGCGCCGGGTGGCAGCAGGTCGTCGTCGTACACCACCGCGATAGTGGGTGGACGCCGGCCCGAGCTGTCGAGGACATGGAGGAGCCGATCGTAGTAGCCGCCGCCCTGGCCAATCCGGTTGCCATCCTGATCTACCGCGGTGGCTGGCATGAAGATCCCGGCGGCCCCGGCAACCACAGAGCTGTCCAGCCTTTCGCCCTTGGGTTCGTCGATGGGAGCGTAAGAGGAGCGTACGAACTCCGTTGACGGCGTCCAATACACCCAGCTGAGCTGCCGGTCCGGCTCGCAGACAGGAAGCAGTACCTGGTGCCCCGCATGGTGGAGCGCTTCGATGAGCGGCAGGGTGGGCGGTTCGAAGGCCACACCCAGGTAGACCGCGAACGTGCCGGAGTTACCCTCCGAGACGCTGCCGGCCCAGGCCGTTCCATGGCGTGCGATGGAGGCGCCCGCTGTTGCGATCTGCTCCGGAGTAAGGGTTCGCCGCTGCAGGCGCCGGTTGCTGCGGATTTCTTCCTTCGTTGCCATCTGTGTCCGATCGTGAGGTGTGGTTGGTCCCGGTAAAGCGCACATGCCATCCGTTCCGCAACCCAAATGTGCTAACGGCTGCGGCGAGGGTTTACCCGTTGATGTGTTCCTTCCGTTAGATTAGTCCGGTGACTCTCGATAACAACGCTGTCCGTAAGGCCGTCATCCCCGCTGCGGGTCTTGGTACCCGGTTCCTTCCCGCCACCAAGGCGATGCCGAAGGAAATGCTGCCTGTGGTTGACAAGCCAGCCATCCAGTACGTCGTCGAAGAAGCGGTCAAGGTAGGCCTGCACGACGTCCTGATGATCACAGGGCGCAGCAAGCGTGCCCTGGAAGATCACTTTGACCGCGTGCCGGCGCTTGAAGCGACCCTGGCCGAGAAGGGTGACACCGCCAAGCTTGAGGCCATCCAGTCGGCCACCAATCTTGGTGACATCCACTATGTCCGCCAGGGCGACCCCAACGGCCTCGGCCACGCGGTCCTGCGTGCAAAGCAGCACGTCGGTCACGAACCTTTCGCGGTTCTACTGGGTGATGACCTGATCGACGCCCGGGACAACCTCCTGAGCGACATGATCGCAGTCCAGCAGAAGACCGGCGGTTCCGTAGTTGCCCTCATCGAGGTGGAGCCCTCCAAGATCAGCGCCTACGGTTGCGCTGACGTCGAGGAAATCGGCGAAGACGGCTACGTGCGCATCAAGCAGCTGGTCGAAAAGCCCTCTCCTGAAGAAGCGCCCTCCAACCTTGCAGTGATAGGCCGTTACGTGCTGCACCCGGCCGTGTTCGATGTCCTTGAGAAGACTGCCCCTGGCCGTGGCGGTGAAATCCAGCTGACCGATGCCCTTGAGGTGCTCGCAGCTGGCGAAGGTGAAGGCTATGGCGTGTACGGCGTCGTCTTCCGTGGCCGCCGCTACGACACCGGCGACAAACTCAGCTACCTCAAGGCCTGCATCGAGCTTGCGTGCGAACGCGAGGACCTTGGCCCCGAGCTGCGCGAGTGGCTGCCCAACTTTACCGCCACGCTCCCCAAGTAACAACGGATGTACGGCTCTCCGATCTGGCCGGTGACGCTGGAAAGCGGAGACTTGCTGCTCCGGCCCATCCGTTACCGTGATAAGCGGGAGTGGTCTGAAGTCCGTTCGCGCAACAGCGAGTGGCTTGCGCCATGGGAGGCGTCCAACCCTGCTCCGGGCGGACGCCTGCCCAGCTACCGCCAGATGGTGTCCTCGCTGAACGACCAAGCCCGCCAGTCCACGGCCTTGCCGTTCCTCATCACTGAACGGACGGCGGGATTTCGCGAACCCCGAATCGTCGGGCAACTGACGGTCTCCTCGATTGTGTGGGGATCGGCCATGATGGCCACACTGGGATATTGGGTTGACCGGGACCGCGCTGGACACGGCATTGCACCAACGGCGGTTGCCATGGCTACCGATCACTGCTTCAGGGTGCTGGGATTGCACCGCATGGAGATCAATATCCGGCCGGAAAACTCACCCAGTCTCCGTGTTGTTGAGAAGCTCGGATTCCGGGATGAGGGCTACCGGAAACGGTATCTGCACATCAACGGCGAATGGGCTGACCATCGCTCGTTCGCGATGACCTCCGACGAGGTTCCAGAGGGGCTCCTGCGCAGGTGGCTTCGGGGATAAAAGGGCAGGTCATGGGCCTTTTTGGCCGTATCTCAAGTCATTTGTGGACTCGACCACGACACACCGGCCGCAATGCCGCAACCCCCGGCGATTTGCTTCTACGGTTTTGAATGTGGACTTCCCTCTCAGCAGCTCAGTGATACTCGTTGTCACTGTCGCGCTATGGATGGTCTGGGTGGCGCCCTACGTTCTGCGGAACAGGCGGCAACAAGTCCAAACGGCCGCTGGGCCGGCAGAGGTAATTGACGACGAACCAGACGAAGCGCAGGCAGGGGTGGTACTGACTTTGGCACCTCAGCAGGAGAAACCGATGGAGACCATGCACAGCAAAGCACAGGCGTCGCCCCAGGAATCCCGCATGGCCGAGCCGTCCGCCGTTATGTTGCCGCCAACGCCGTTCACCATCCGCTACGCCAGACTCACGTTGGCATTGTCCGGCCTGGCCTTGCTGGTGACCGGCGTGGTTTCCGGAGTCCTTCGCATCTTTGGTGCCGGGTCGGTGTGGTTGCCGATCGTGTCGCTCATTGGTGCCGTAATCGCCGTCGTTATCTTGCGGAGGCTGGCACTCCGGGATCTCCGTGAACGCCGGGCGCGCCGCGCTGCGCAGGCGTCACCTATTCCGACGCCCGCTCGCTACTTGCCCAAAGAGTCTCCCGTCGAATCGAAGGAAACCGCGGTCTTCGATGCCGAGGCGAGCAGCCCCGAGGCTGCGCGCCTGTCCGCCCTCGAACTTCGACAGGCGGCCCTTGCGGTCGCGGTCGCCGCGGGCGACAAGTCCGTTCAAGTCGCAACGGACTCGAAGGCTGCCACGTGGCAGCCTGTTGAGGTACCGAAGCCCACGTATGTCGCGGCCGCCAAGGCCCCGCGGCCCGCTCCCGAACCGTTGGACCTGCCCGAGGCTCCCAAGCCCGTGGGCAAGCCCGTCCTGAAGCAAAGTGTTGAGCAGGCCGAGGCCGCCGCTGCGGCCCAGTCCCTTGCCTCCGTCAAGGGTCAGAGTGCGCTCAGCAACTTGGACGACGTCCTGCAGCGTCGCCGCGCTTAACATCGCATGACAACGCTTTGCGTTGCCGGCGGCACCGGCCAGGTTGGGCGCCACGTTGTCCGTCTCGCCCTGGCTGCCGGGCATGAAGTGTCCGTCCTCAGCCGTCACGTCCCGCCTCCAGGTTCGGAGAAACGTCACGACGGCGCCACGTACCACGCGGGCGATGTAACCACTGGCGTTGGGCTGGCTGACGCCCTCGCGGGTGCCGACGTCGTGGTCGACTGCCTTGAAGGGCAGTTGGGGAAGGCCCGGAAGCAATTTGCCGACGGCGGTTCCCGGCTTCTGGAGTCGGCTCACCAAGCGGGAACCGGCAAGGCCGTGGCGTTGTCCATCATCAACTGCGACATGAGCAACTACTCGTACTACGTCTCCAAGGCCGCCAAGGAGAGGGTCTATGCGAAGTCGCCGCTGGAGACTGTGGTGGTACGGGCCACGCAGTTCCATAGTCTCGTGGACATGGTGTTCTCTGCCGGTGCCAGGATTCGTTTGATCCCGTCGTTCAAGGGCGTGGAATTTCAAGCGATCTCGCCGGCGGACGTGGCTCAAGCACTGCTGGAGGCGGCACTCGAACGCGTCTCAGCCGAGCAACACCGTGTACGTACCGTGGGTGGACCCGAGGTAATGGCCATGAAGGACATGGCTGTGTCCTGGAAAGGCGCGACGGGCTCCCGGGGCAGGATTGTCGAGCTTCCCTTGCCGGGGCCGATGGGCGCCTATTTGCGGGCCGGTCAGAACCTGGTCCCGGAGCAGGCCTACGGCTCAGAGACGTTCGTGTCGTGGTTGGAAAAGCGCGGCGAAACTTTGTAGCCTAGGGACACTGGCCGAGCGGCTAACGCGCGGTCCAGGGGCTATAGCTCAGTTGGTAGAGCGCTTCGTTCGCATCGAAGAGGTCAGGAGTTCGAATCTCCTTAGCTCCACAGACGGCAGGGCATATCGGACCCTGGTCGCCGTCCCGCTGCTCTTTCCTCATGGCGGCCTTCTCCTTTGCCGATCACTCCATCAGCCCTTGACCGGCCACGCTCCGGGTATATCGTTAACTATCGTTCAGTATCGTTCGCGACGTACCGAGGTGAGCATGATGCGTGATTCATTTCCTTCCAGCGGGTTCATGGGAAACAACCTCGACGGCATGTGGCAGGCCGTTGAGGAATTTAGGTCGAGATTTGAGAAGCGTTCCGGAACGCGTGCGGGCCGAGGCGAGCTGCGGACAGCGATTCTTGCCCTGCTCGCCGAGCGTCCCATGCACGGCTATCAAATCATCCGGGAGATCGAGGAACGCAGCGGCGGCAGCTGGAAGCCGAGTGCCGGCTCCGTGTACCCCACGTTGCAGTTGTTGGCCGACGAAGGGTTTGTCAGTTCCGAGGAATCGAACGGCCGCAAAATCTATTCGTTGACCGAAGCCGGCCGTGAGGACGTTGCAAGTGAAGAAACCTCTGCACCTTGGGAGTCCGCGGGCAACACATCAGGTTTCGCAGCGCTTCCCAAAGCAGGCGTGGAGCTGGCCCAAGCCGCAGCACAGGTGGGCCGCACGGGAACGCCCAAGCAAGTGCAGGAAGCTGTGACGGTCCTCGAAGAGGCGCGGCGCAGGCTGTACAAGATCCTCGCCCAGGACTGAGGGTTGACATCGGCTGACCGGGTAGGTCCGGTGCCCGGTGCGGGGGATGCCCGTGCCCGTTACCGTCGGATCCTGCGTTTTGCCGCCTGGCACTTGGCGGTGACCTGGTGGTTTGAGCTGATCATGCCGCGGGTTGGCCTGCGCAGGATTGCCGATCGCAACAGGGCCGCGAGAATGCGACGGTTCGCCCAGCGCTTCCACGTTCTGGCTGTTGAGCTGGGTGGCCTGATGATCAAAGTCGGCCAGTTCATGTCGTCCCGGCTCGATGTGCTCCCGCCGGAAATCACTGCCGAACTGGAGGGGCTGCAGGACGAGGTGCCGCCCGTTCCCTTCCCCGCGATCCGGGCCCTTGCAGAGGCGGAGCTGGGTGCGCCGCTGGATGCGGTGTTCGCCTCCGTGGAGGAGACGCCCATCGCGGCAGCCTCCCTGGGGCAGGCGCATCGTGCGAAGCTTCTTCCCGGCAATGCGGCTGACACCGGGCTCAGCAGTGTGGTGTTCAAGGTTCAGCGCCCCGGCATCGACATGATTGTGGATGTGGACTTGGCCGCCCTCCGACGAGTGGGCGGCTGGCTGAGCCGGATCCGCCTCGAATCAGAGCGTGCGGATGTACCGGCGCTTGTCAGGGAGTTCGAGCAGACCAGCCTCGAAGAGATCGACTACATGAACGAGGCGGCGAATTCCGAGCGATTTGCAGCTGACTTCGCGGGCGACCCGAGGGTGGCAGTGCCCGGTGTCGTATGGGAGCGGACTACCCGCCGCGTGCTGACCTTGGAAGATGTGACGGCAATCAAAATCACCGATGCCGAGGGACTGCGGCTAGCCGGGATAGACCCCGCCACGGTTGCTCCCGTTTTCGCCTCCGTCATGTTTGACCAGCTGTTTACCAACGGCTTTTTCCACGCCGATCCGCATCCGGGAAATATCTTCATTACTCCGGTAGCCGATTCATCCGCGGAGCGTCCATGGAAGCTGACGTTTATTGACTTTGGCATGATGGGCGAGATTCCGTCGAAGACGCGCAGCGGACTGCGGAAGCTGCTGATCGCGGCGGCTTCGCGGGACGGCAAGGGGTTGGTGGCTGCGATCAGCGATATCGGGGTGCTGGTGCCGTCGGCTGACACGGCTGAGCTGGAGCGGGCCATGACGCACCTTTTCGCACGGTTCGGCGGTATGGGCTTCGCCGAGCTTCGCGAGGTCGACCCCCGGGAGTTCCGTGACTTTGGGGCGGAGTTCGGCAACGTTGTCCGATCCCTGCCTTTTCAGTTGCCGGAGAATTTCCTGCTCATCATCCGGGCCATGTCCCTGACCTCCGGTGTCTGCAGCTCTCTGGACGCCCGCTTCAACCTGTGGGATTCGGTGGAGCCTTATGCGGCACAGCTGCTTCGCGAGGAACGCGGAAAACTGGCCAAGGACGCGGCCGCGCAGGCACTCGAAACGGCCGCCGTGGCCATGCGCCTGCCCAAACGCCTGGACGGGTTGGTCACGCGCCTTGAGGAAGGTTCGCTGCACGTGTCCAACCCTCGGGTGGAACGGCAACTGGCACGTCTCATCCGCACGGCACAGCGAGCCGTTTCGGCAATCATCTTCGCCGCCCTGTTGATCTCTGGTTCCGTCGTTCGGCCGGATGACCCTGTGCTCGGCAACGTGCTCATGATCGTGTCGGCTGTTCCTTTGCTCTACGGCTTGTGGTCCGGTGGCCGACGCGGCCGGTGAGTGGGTTGGGCGCCGTAGACTTGCCCTGTGACTGAGACCCCCGCACGCCGACCTGAGGCCTCCAGTGGTCTGACGGGCCCCATTCTGGTGGGTGTCATGCCCGGGCAACAGCCCGTCGTCGTCGAGCATGCAGCGCAGATGGCCGTCGCCGCGGGGCTTCCACTCGTATGCGCCTATGCCGACGTCACTGTCTATCCGGTGGACGGCACCACGGGCGGCCCCTCAGCTCCCATCGATCCCGACGGCGTCGATGACCGCACCCAGGACGTTCCTCAAGCGTTGCGGACCGCCCTTGAGGCCCAGCTGGCAGACTTCAGCGTTGATTGGTCCACCGTGTTGCTCGCCGGTGAGCCGTCACACGCGCTGGCCCGCGAGGCTGAGTCCATTGGCGCGTCCATGATTGTGGTTGGTACCCGGGAACATACGCTGACAGCTGCCTTCAAAGACGTGGCTGCGGGATCAGTAGCCCGCCACCTTTGCCATCGCCAGCGGCGGCCTGTACTCGTGGTGCCCGTGAATCCGCGTGTCCCGGACGACGATGACGACGACTGAATCAAAGCCCCCGGTCCATCGGCACTGGGGTTTCATTGGCATCGTAGCGGCCGGCGGTGTCTTCGGAGCGCTGGCGCGGTACGGCCTGGGCTTGGCGATTCCCGCACCCGGTTCCTGGCCGCTTCCCACCCTGCTCATCAACCTTTCAGGGGCCATGGCGCTTGGAGCCTTGCTGGAAGGGCTTTCGCGCCGAGGTCCCGACGCCGGTGGTCGCCGCCTTCTCCGGCTCGCCTTGGGGACGGGGTTCCTAGGCGCCTACACCACCTACAGCACACTGGCCCTGGACGCGGTGCATCTCCTGCTGGCCGGAGCCGGCACCGCTGCTGCCGCCTACCTTGGCGCAAGCCTGCTGGGTGGAGCAGCGGCCACCACTGCCGGGATTTGGCTTGGCGCCTGGCAGCACCGCCGCAGTCTTAAGAGAACGCCGTGACGGTCGTCCTTCTTGCCCTCGCCGGGGGATTGGGCGCGGCAGTGCGGTTCGTAGTTGACGGGCTGATCAGGACCCGGTTCAAAACGGCCATGCCTTGGGCCACCATCGTCATTAATGTGTCCGGTTCGTTGGTCCTTGGTTTCCTGGCCGGATTGGTGATGCGGGGCCAAGCACCGGAGTCCCTCCAACTCGTCCTTGGTACGGGGTTCCTGGGTGGCTACACCACGTTCAGCACTGCAAGCCTGGAGACCATCCGGTTGGTCCAGAGCGGAAGGACGGGCCTGGCGCTTCTCAATGGCCTGGGATCCATGGCGGCCAGTGTTCTTGCTGCTGCCGCTGGTGTGTGGATTGGTCTTCACCTGCCCTGAATAGTGGCGAACTTCACCATCAAAAGTGTCTCCGTCCGCCTGTAGGATCGGGGCATGGCTAAGAAGACTTTCAATGAGCTTTTGTCCGCCCAGGTTGCCAACGAGTTTGCAGCCTCCCAGCAGTACATCGCAGTAGCTGTGTACTTCGATGGCGAAGACCTGCCGCAGCTGGCCCGGCATTTTTACCGCCAGTCACTTGAGGAGCGCAACCACGCCATGATGATGGTCCAGTACATGCTGGACCGCAACGTGCATGTGGAGATCCCCGGCATCGCGCCGGTGCGCAACAACTTCACCAACGCCAAGGAACCCATCGCCTTGGCCTTGGAGCAGGAGAAGGAAGTCACCCGGAACATCGAGGAGATGTTCCGTGTTGCCCGCGCCGAGGGCGACGCCCTGGGGGAGCAGTTCATGCTGTGGTTCCTGAAGGAACAGGTCGAGGAAGTTGCCTCGATGACCACGCTTCTGAACATCACGGAACGCGCGGAGAATCTCTTCGACATCGAGAACTACGTCGCCCGCGAAAGCGTCGGCGATGGCGGCAACGACGCCAGCGCCCCGCCCACCGCAGGCGGAGCCATCTAGGAGTACCTGCCACCCATATTCCACCAGGGGTCGCCGGAGCGTCAGCTTCCGGCGGCCTCTTCGCTTGCCGGATTGTCGTCCACTGTGGCGCGGGCCAGCAAGGACAAGCGGCTGGCGATGCGCGCCAGGTCCACTGGAAGGACATTGCCCGGAACCTGGATGTCCCAGTCAAGGGGTCCGTCCCCGACCAGGAACAGCCGGATGTCCTGGTCGTGGAGGACATCCACCACGTTGCTGAATCGTTGCCAGGCAGGCGCCGATGCCGTGTTTTCAGCTCCCGGCGACGGAACGTCGTCGATGACCCACGTGGTGTAGCTGTCAGCCAGGGCGAGGAAGTCCGACGTCGACGTCAATCCGTCGCACAATTCCGAAAACCCCACCCACAGCAGTTCCGGGGCGGCGCTCTTGACCAGGATCGGTTGCGTTGTGGGAGTCACAACATGGCTCTGTGACAGTGACGGTCTGAACAACCCAAAGCGTCCCAGCTGCGAGGCTGTACCGGGCGAAATGATCCGTCCTGAACGGAAGGCTTCGGGGGAATCCACGGGTGTTGTTCCGTCAGAGGGGAACCGGCGAAAATCCGAAGGGCCATCGATTTCCACCACGTCCATCATCTCTTTGATGGCCTTGATGGTGGGGACGAAATGGTCGTGCCACAGGGGATTGGGGAGAAGATCGTCCGGAGCGTAGTTGGAGGTCACCACCAAGGGAATGCCCCGCTGCGCCGCTGTCCGCAGCAAACGCGCAATGAACATGCCATCCCCGACGTCGTGGACGTGGAACTCATCAAAGAACAGAACGTCGATGTCCAACAACAGGGTATCCACCGACTGTTGGATCGCTGTTCCGTCTCCGGCAACGGAACCGTGGGTACCAGCGTGCAATGTGCGGAAGAAGTCGTGGAAGTGGACACGGCGTTTCCTGCCCTCCAGCCTCCCGTAGAAGCTGTCCATCAGCCACGTCTTGCCCCGGCCTACCGGTCCGTGGAGGTAGATGCTTCGCGGCGTCCTCCGTGAAAGCGCACGACGACGGACGGCGACTTGGGCGCCAAAGGCCGCCAACCGCTCAGCTGCCCGCCGCTGGCTGGGCTCAAGCTCAAAACCGGAGCGTCCGGCGTCGTGCGCCATTCCCTCCGTAAGGGCGCGGACAATGTCTCGGGTTCCGCGGGAGCCGGGCCTAAGGGCAGGCGTCACAGCCAGCCTTTGCGCTTGAAGATGATGTACATCAGGAGCGCCGCTCCGAACATGAAGCCCACGGCCATCGGATAGCCGTAGGCCCAGTGCAGTTCTGGCATATGGTCAAAGTTCATGCCGTAGACACCTGCTACGAAAGACGGCGCAAAGAAAATGGCAGCCCACGAGGAAATCTTCTTGACCTGCTCGTTCTGGGCCGCACTTGCTTCGTTTTGCCGGTTGGCAGTCAGGGTGCCGTCAAGGGTCAGCGCATTCTGCAGGAGGTCCCTAAACGAGTTGGCTCTTGAGATGAGGTGCTGGATGTGGTCCTCAACATCGCGCAATGAGCGCTGGAGTTCAATGTCCACACCGTACTTTTCGAAGCCGCGTTCCAGCAGGCTGATCATTTCCGGCAAGGGGTGGATGGCGCGCTGGAATTGGATGACCTCGCGGGCGAGCTCATAGATGCGGCGTGAAACGGTGGAGTCTCCACTGAAGAGCTGGTCTTCGATCTCATCGATGTCGTTTTCGAGGCCGGCAACCACCGGAGCGTAGTCATCAACAACCTGGTCCAGCAATGCGTACAAAACGGCTTCAGGCCCGTGGCACAGCAGATCGGGACGCTCTTCGAGGCGGTGGCGAACCTGCGCCACGCCCGGCGTTTCAGCGTGCCGGATGGTCACCACGAAATTCGGGCCGGTGAAGATGTGCAATTCCCCGAACTCAACGGTCTCAGTCTCATCCAGGTACCTCGCGGGCCGGAGGACGGTGAAGAGGTTGTTGTCGTAGCGTTCCAACTTGGGCCGCTGATGTGCCGAGACGGCATCTTCGACGGCGAGGGCGTGGAGGCCGAATTCTGCGGCCACACCGGCCATTTCTTCTTGCGTGGGCCGGTACAGCCCGATCCATGCCATGCCGCCGTGCTTGGCCAGGGTCTCAAACGTTTGTTCGAGGCTTTGCGGAGTCGCGGTGCGTACGCCGTCGACATATACGGCGTTATCGATGATGGTCACGAGTGCACGCTACTGCATTGCTCCGATGATGAGGCCAGCGACGGTCATGGCGACGATGTCGTGGCCGGAGTCGATGACGGTCACAGCAGAGGGGCGCCCGGCGAAGCCGTTGTGGATCACGTGGCCCCCTGCCCGGAATACCACGGCCAGGATCAAGCCGAACAGGCCGCCGGCCAGGACCGTGTTGAGTTCCAGGGCGCTGATCAGGACAGCCAGCAGAATACTGGTCAGGGCGGATGCCAGCATCATGGGAACCCAGATACCTGCGCCGCCTTCGATGTTCTTGAGGTCGTCCTCGGTTTTCCCGATGGCAGCCATCCACCTGCGTCCCAGGACGGCGGGCATGTACCAGACAAAGCCGATCACCATGCTTGAAATGAAGGCCAGGAGTACGGCGAGCCAGTTGATCTGGGAAATGTGTGAGAGCCAATCCATGGTCAAAATCCTAGTCGGTTCAGGCCTCTGGGCTGGCGCTCCGGCCCTCCGGCCGGGCGCGTGTTGATGCCGCTGCCATCCTTCCGATGAGCGGTTCCGTCCGATAAGGGATATGCGTGTGAAGGGCCAGGACTGTTTCGGTGCGGATAACGCCTTTAGTGCGGAGCACAGACCTTAAAGCCGACTGCAGGTTGTGCGTGTCGGTAGCCACCACCCTGCACCAGAGGTCTCCGCGGCCGGAAATTTCGTGGACTTCGAGCACCTGGGGGATGAGGCGCAGGGCGCCAATCACGCCGTCGAGTTCCCGGTGGGTGACTTCAATCGTCACGAAGGCGACGACGTCGTACCCCACCTTTTCGAGGTCCACTTCCCGGCCCGCCGATTGGAGGACGCCCGAGCGGAGAAGCCGCTTGACGCGGCTTTGGGCAGTGTTGCGGGCAATGCCCAGGGCATCGCTGAGTTCGGCGATCTGGATGCGTGGATCTTTGATGAGTTCAAGCACGATCTTGAGGTCCAGGGGGTCGAGGGTGTTCAAATGGTCACTCCAGCTCACTTGGCATCTACTACTTTGAGTATTTTGATCAATCTTGCCATTCATTTGATTCTTTGAGCGCAGCCATGATGCATTCTGTTGCCATCAAAACTTAGTCGTCTTGCTGCACCCACGAGGAACCAGCAGAGCGGCCACCGAGTCCGAAGGCATGGAAATGACTGTCTTAAGCGAACTCCGCATGCGTCCGGCCACCGCCGAACGCTGGGGATGGGATGCCTCCACGACCGCCAGGCTTGTCCTGGCAGGCGTCGTGATCTTTACGCTGCTGGTTGGCGCCAACCTCGCCACACCGTTGTACCCGTTGCTCCAAGCCAGGCTTGGAATGTCCTCGTTGGACGTGACTGTGGCATTCTCCAGCTACGTCCTGGCCCTCGTAGCCGTTCTCATGGTGGCCGGACACTGGTCGGACCACATTGGGCGACGTGCCGCGCTGGTACTTGCGGTGGTGGTGGGACTGGTTGGTGGCATCATTTTCGCCAATGCGGATTCCCTCCTGGCTTTGTCGATCGGCCGGGCCCTTCAGGGTGTGGCCGTCGGGCTGGCAACGGGTGCCAGTTCCGCCGCCCTGCGGGAACTGCTGCCGCAGCGGCCGGATTGGGCCTCCCGTTTTACGCTGCTCTCCTCGGCTGGTGGCGTCGCTGCGGGTCCGGCCATTGGCGGCATCTTGTCCCTCTTTCCGGACCCCACCCGAACGCCGTACTACGTCCACTCGGCGGTGCTGCTGCTGGCGCTCATTCCACTGTGGTTGCTCAAAGCCAGGCCGGCCATTGCGCCGGCTGCGGGGGACAGGCCCCTCAAAGTCCTGGCTCCGCGGAAGCCGTCCATCTCCCAGCAGGCGCGGGGAGCATTTTGGATGGCCGCATCCACTGGTTTCCTGAGTTTTGCCGTCTTCGGGTTCTGTTTGTCCCTGGCGCCGGGTTACTTCGCAAGCGTGGTGCACGTGGACTCGAGGCCCCTGATAGGGGTGCTGGCCGGAGTCACGCTGGGTGCCTCGGCCCTGAGTCAGTTGCTTGGCGTGCGGGGTCGCTTTGTGGTCCCCGCAGCTTTGACCGTCCTGGCGGTTTCGGTGGTTCTTGTGGGAGCCGCTGCAGCATGGTCCAGCCCCTGGCTGCTGGTGCTGGCAAGCATCACCGCCGGGGTGGGGCAGGGAATTGCCTTCCGGCAGGTCTTCAACGAGGTTGCGGGAAAGGTCGAGACCGCCCGCCATGCCCAGGTGATCAGCACGGTCTATGTCATCACCTATTTGGGGAGCGCCGTTCCCGTCATGGGGCTGGGAATCGCAGTCTCCAGCTTTGGCCTGCAGTCCGCCGTCGTGGGGTTCACGGCCCTGTGTGGTGCCGCTGCGCTAGTGCTGGCAGCTGTTTCGATCAGGAGCGCGGCCCGCTCCTGATCTCCGCCCGCTGCCCAGGGTGGGGCCGCTGCCCTGAGTGGCGCAGGGGCCTATTCGGGCAACGGTCCGCGGTTGCCCGGGATGTGTTGGAAGACCATGGTGGTTTCCGTGTGCCCCACCACGGGATCGGTGGCGAGGTTGTCCAGGAGCCAGTTGCGGAGGTCGTCAGTGTTGGCCACGGCAATGTGCAGGAGGTAGTCCACGGAGCCAGTGGTGTGGAAGGTGGAGATGACCGCCGGAAGCTTGGGGACCCGTGCGGTGAAGCGGTCGATCTGGTCCCGGTCGTGGGCGCGAAGTCGAACCGCAATGAGGGCCTGCACCGAACGGCCGATTGCCGGAAGGCTCAAGACTGCTTCGAAGCCCTCGATGATTCCGCGTTCCGAGAGTGCCCTGGTCCGCATCAGGGCAGTGGAGGGGGCGATCCCCACGAGTTCGGCCAATTGCTTGTTGGAGATGCGGGCGTCGTCCACCAACGCTGCGAGGATTCGCTCATCGATCGCGTCCAGCGGCTCTGCGCTGCCCGTGGTTGACCGAACATTCTTCGTGGGGTTGCTCACGGATCCTCCTGAAATTGCCTTTCATTCATCCTAATCGGTCAATAACGGACATTCCATTCATTCACGCAGGGCATTCCCGAATTATTGCCCGGCGCCGGGTGGTTTCAGTGGCTAATTCTTCACGAAGCTTGTCCTTCGGCGGGGACTTTGCGGTTCCTACGCTCCGCCAGCCGTTGGAGTGGTTCACTGAGCAGCATAAGCAGCAAAGACAAGTTTCCCGCGTTGGGAATGGCGAGCGATACAAGCAGCGCTGCAAGGAAAAGGGCGGAAACGATCGTTCCAGCCTGGATCCCGGACCTGGCTTCAGCCTCGTCCATGGTGTGGAGATCAGGGTGGGCTCGAATGTAGATCCGGGCCAGCACCAGCATCAGGCTGGTGGCGAACAGGGTTCCTATGTAGACGAGCGCTTGGGTCCAATCGGGGCTCATCTGCGTCGACAGGGCGGTGGCCACGGGCATCCACACGATGGTGAACATCCACGCGACGGTAAGCCACAACAGCCCCGTGTCGATTTTCCGGACCTTGCGGAAAAGCCGGTGATGGTGCATCCAGAACACCGCGATGAGGACGAAGCTGAGCACAAACCCCAGCAACGAGAATCGTTCTTCGGCCAGCCACTGCGCGGTGGTGCCGTCGTGGTCGGCCAGGTCACCCACACTCTCCATCAGTGGAAGGATCAAGAGCGTCAGCGCAATTGCCACCACAGCATCGGCAAACGCTTGCAAACGCTCCGGTGACGATAGCTCCCGGGTTTTTGTGACCTGTGCCATGCCTCCGATTGTAGGTGCTGCCTTGGCTGAATCAGCCGGAGTGGCGCGGTGTGCGGTGCACTATCAAGGTCACTGCCGCCGTCGTGCATGACAGGGCGATGACGCTCCACGCCAAAGCTGACCACCCGAACGCCTGGAAGGCCAATCCTCCGGCCCAGCCGATGACGCTGGAACCCAGATAGTAGGACAGGTTGTAGAGCGAGGCGGCCTGCGCGCGGCCAGTGGTGGCGATGGCCCCGGTCCAGCCAGAACCTACGCTGTGAGCAGCAAAGAAGCCTCCGGTGAACACCACCAGCCCGGCAAGGGTAGCCGCGAGGTTCTCGGCCAAGGTCAATGCCAAGCCAGCCGACATGACCAGGATTCCGGCAAGCAAGACGTTCCGTCGCCCAAAGCGCGTGGTCAGTCCCGCAGCCCACCGTGAGCTCACTGTTCCAGAGAGGTACGCCAGGAAGATGAGGCTCACAAGTGTGGCAGGCAGGCCGAACGGTTCGGCGTGCAGGCGGAAGCCAAGGTAATTGTAGACGGCCACGAATCCGCCCATGAGCAGGAAAGCCTGCAAGTACAGGGACAGCAGCTTGGGGTTGCTCGAGTGTCCGCCCAAGGTACGCAAGGCGCCACGGAATCCCAGGGACGGCGCGGGGCTGAATCTCCGTTGTTTGGGAATCAGTACCAGGAACAGGACTGCGGAGACAGTGGCGAGCAGGGACACTGCCAGCGCCGCCGCGCGCCAGCCCCAGAGCTCGCCGACCGGCCCGGCCACCAAGCGCCCCGCGAGGCCGCCTAGTGTTGTTCCGGCAACATAGCTGCCTGCCGCCAGCGCCGTGTGGACTTTGGTGACTTCCTCGTTGAGGTAGGCGATGGCAATTGCCGGGATTCCACCGAGGGCCATGCCTTCCAACGTGCGCAACCCCAACAGCATGGGAACGGTCGGGGCCAGGGGAACCACCAACCCCAGCACGGTTGCCGCAGCGATGCCTATGGTCATGGCCCGGACGCGGCCAATCCTGTCAGCTACAAAGGACCAGGGCAGCACTGTGACAGCGAGCCCAACGGTGGCGAGGGAGATACTGAGCGCTGCCTCTGCTGCGGAAATGTTGAGGTCCTTGGCCATGAGCGGCAAGACGGCCTGGGTTGAGTAAAGCTGGGCGAAAGTCGCCACCCCGGCGAGGGCCAAGGCGGCGAGGAGCCGACGGTAGCCGCGGGACCCTTTGGCATGCCCGTCCCACGTCGTGTCTTCGTTGATGGCGATCGGCGCTTTACTCACCGTGCAACGTTAGATGCCTGCCCACTCCGCTTTCCAATGCATTGGTTGCATATAATTCATGCAACAGAGCATGAATGAGCCACAGCTGAGGAGTCAGGAATGGAACCCGATCATCAACAGCTCATCCAACTTCTTCCCCTGCTGCCTGTCCTGGCCGAGCTGGGGCGCACCGAGCATATGACGGAGACCGCCGAGATTCTCGGCGTCCCCCAGTCAACAGTCAGCCGGGCGGTGGCGCGTGCCAGTGCAATCGTGGGCATGGACCTGCTGGTCCGCGAGGGGCGCGGTATCCGGCTGACAGCCGCGGCCCGGACGTTACTGCCCTACATCGAAGCAGCGTTGGAAGACTTCCAAGCGGGTCTGGACAGAGTGCGTCATGAGTCGGACGTGGTGCGCGGACGCATCGGCGTCTCCTTTCAGCACACCTTCGGCGAAGCCACCTTGCCGTTGCTGATCAGCGCCTTCCGTGGACACCATCCCCACACTGTCTTTGAACTCAGGCAGGGACCTCGCGACGATTGCCTGCAAGAGCTGGCCGCAGGTGAAACGGACTTTGCCCTGACCGCGCCGGTGGCTCCCGAAGGACGCGGAATCCGTTCCCTGCCTCTTTACCGGGAGCCGCTGAGGGCCGTTCTGCACTACCTGCACCCGCTGGCGGGGCGGTCCAGCGTGCACCTTTCCGAACTGCGCCACGACCCCTACGTGACGCTGCCGGCGGGGGTCGGCCTGCGCGCCTTGGGGGAGGCGCTGTTGCGGGAGGCAGGTTTTCGGCCGAGGACAGCCTTTGAAGTCCAGGAGTCCACCACTGTGCGTGGTCTTGTATCGGCCGGTCTGGGATTCAGCATCCTTCCTCCCGGCGGGCCTGGTTCCGGTACCGGCCAGTTCCTCCCCGAGGCTGAACTTGGGCTCGTGGAAGTGGCCATCGAGTCCGATCTGGCGTTCCGGCAGATCGGCATCGCCTGGCGGGAGCGGACCTTTGAGCCTGACGCTGTAAGGCTCTTCCGCGAACTTGTGGTCACTCAGGGCGAAGACTTGCTTGCAGAACTCGTCAGAGCCCGCTCAGGAAATCCCTGACGATACCCGTGGCAGATCCCTCCCTGGATGAACGCCACCCTGTCCCTGCCCAGAGGTTCAGGCGCTGTGGATCTCCGGCCGCCGACGCTGCCGCCCGGACCGGTGCAGTGAGGTGATGAATGGCCGGGTAGCCCTCCGGTGCGCCTTCGTGGTCACGGACGAAATCGTTGACGAGTGAACGTGCCATGCGGCCGGTGAACGCGCGGGTCATCGCCGTCTGCGTGAAGGCCGGATCACCCAAGGCATCCTTATGTGGTTGCCGCGCGCCGCTTTCTTCCGTCCGGACCAGCGCAGTGCCGATCTGGGCGGCCGACGCCCCGGCGGCCAGGACTTGGCGAAGCGCCGCACTGTCCATGATCGCGCCCGCCGCGATCAGGGGAAGCCCGACGGCGGCACGCACCTGGGCGACCAGTCCCGCCGTCGTGCCGGCTGCTTGAACGCCACCACCAGGAGTGCCTGACAGGAAAGCGGCCGTGTGTCCACCGGCTGAACCGTGCTGGACGGCGATGGCGTCAGGTCCTTCCTCCGCGGCGGCCAGCGCTTCCTGAACGCTGGTGACGCTGGAAACAACCAGGGTGCCGGCCTTCTGGAGTGCCTTCACTACCTGCTTGCCCGGGAGGCCGAAGGCGAAACTGACAAACTCCACGGGGTCTGCCAGCAGGGCATCGATTTTGCCCTGCCAGGCGTCGTCGTCATCGGTGCGGAGCTGAGGTAACGCCACTCCGTAGCGGGAGGCGTCAGGTTCCAGCTCCGTCCGGTAGGCCTCAAGCCGTGCAAGGGTTTCCGGGCTCGGCGACAATTGGCCCACGTCCGGCACGAAGAGGTTCATTCCGAACCGGATGCCGAGGTTCCTTGCCGCGCCGATTTCCGCGGACATGGCGTCGGGGCTCTTGTAGCCAGCCGCGAGGAAACCAAGTCCGCCGCCGGCCTGCACGGCCTGAACCAAGGCGGGAGTGGATGTTCCACCGGCCATGGGTGCTGCAATGAACGGGGTACCAAACAGGGAATCAGACATGTGCGGTTTCTCCTCCGGACGCTCCAAGCTAGTCTGTCACGGTGAACAATCCTGACTCTGCCAAGCATTCCCACCCCGACTCCGCAGCCTTGAGCGGCACCGTGATCGGGCTCGATATCGGTGGCACAAAAACCCGGGGTGTGAGGTTCGAGGACGGGATGCCGGTCCGCGACGCGAATGCTGGCAGTTCCAACGTCCAAAACGTCAGCAGGGAGCAAGCCGCAGCCAACCTCGCCGAACTCTTCGGCACCATCGGTGGCGGCACCATTGACGAGGTCTACGCGGGTGCGGGCGGGATAGATACCGATCAGGACGCCCAGGCGCTCGCCGACCTGATCGCACCCCACGCGCCCGGTGCCCGGATCACCGTGGTTCACGATTCGCGCCTCCTGCTCGCCGCGGGCGGTGCGAGTACCGGCGTTGCAGTCATCGCCGGTACCGGCTCAGCAGCGTGGGGAAGGAACGACGCCGGCGAGGAAGCCCGGGCGGGCGGCTGGGGGTACCTGCTGGGAGATGAAGGCAGCGGCTACTGGCTGGGGCGCGAAGCAGTTCGACACAGCCTGAGGCTCATGAACAAGGGCCTTCAGCCCGACCGGCTCAGCCGGGCACTGCTTGATTCCTGCGGCGTGGATGAGCCCGGCAAGCTGATCGCCTTGTTCCACTCGCCGGACACCGGCCGACGCTATTGGGCGCAGCAGGCGCGAATCGTGGTGGAAGCCGCCGACGCCGGCGACGAAACCAGCGTTGCGCTGGTCAACCAGGCAGGCCGGGATCTGGCGGATCTGGCCGAACAAGCCGTTCGTCAGCTGGGTTTGGACGGTCCGGTGATTCTCGGGAGCGGACTGGGAATGAACGTTCCCCGGCTGCAGGCAGCATTCACATCCCGTTTGGCTGAGGGCGGCATCGTGGACGTGCGCATTCTTCACCAGGATCCCGTGTTCGGTGTTCCGCGGCTCGTCGCCGAGCAACGCGGATAGCCGGGCAGCGCGGCTAGCCGGGCAGCGCGCCTAGCCGGGCAGTACTAGCCGCGGGTTCGCGGACGAAGCTTCACCCCTGGCAGCGGTGGTGCCGGGATGCGTCCGGCTTCCGGGCCCGCGTCAGGGCCGTGGCCCTGGACGAAGCCGAAGCGTGAGGCGGCGGCAGCGTCGTCGTCGAGCAGTCCCTCGGCCTCCCATTCCTCGCGGGCCTGCTCCACTTCCTCGTGCGTTCGCCCTACGAAGTTCCACCACATAAGGAGGTCTTCACCGAACGGCTCGCCACCCAGGAGCATGAAGCGCGTGTCCCGGCTGGCTTCAACCGTCAGCGTGGGCCGGCCAGCGCCGAGGTAGGCCAGGGGGCCGGCCTCAACATCCTGGCCGTCAATGACCACGTGTCCGTCGAGCACCAGCACAGCGTGTTCAAAATCAGGCCGCAGTGGCAGCTGAAGTGTCCCGGTGCCAGTGATGTCCGCTCCAACGATCGGACTGAACATGGTGGCGGGGGAGCGTTGTCCGGCGAACTCGCCCACCATCACCGTTGCTGTGAAGCCTTCGCCCGACGCCACCGGCAGATTCCGGTGCTGCTCGAACGATGGCGCGCGGTGCCGGTGATCATCCGGGAGGGCGACCCACAGCTGGAGTCCACGGGAGACGGGGATTTCTTCCACCAGCGGCTTGGATCCCGCTTCCGTGGTGGCGGGGAGGACGGAGAACTCCGAGTGCGAAATTCCGTGGCCTGCGGTCATGATGTTCAGCTCGCCCGGCCGGACTACGGCGTCGCTGCCTACGCTGTCGCGGTGGCGCACGGCACCTTCAAGGGGCCAGGTGACCGTTTGAAGGCCGCAGTGCGGGTGGGGGAGGACGCTCATGGCCACCCTGTCAGGCCCGAAACTGTCCAGGAAGCACCAGGCGCCCACGGTCGGCAGCCCACGCTGAGGCAGCGTGCGGAAGACGTTCATGGCACGGACTCCACCCAACGGAACCTCACGTTCCGGCCATAGCTGGACGCAGGGACCTTGACCTGCAGGCGCTGCCGGGCAGACCTCCTGCTCCGGAGAGGTGTCGAGATTGGTCATGTGTTCATCACCTGTGCATAAATGTTGGAAAATGAGCTAATCTGTTCCGTGTGAACAACGCCCTCTTGAGCTACCACGACGCCGTCCTTTACCGTTCGGGTGAACCGTATCGCATCCTCGCTGGAGCCATCCACTACTTCCGTATTCATCCGGACCTCTGGCAGGACAGGCTGCGTCGGCTCAAAGCCATGGGCGCCAACACAGTTGACACCTACGTCGCCTGGAACTTCCACCAGCCTAAGCGCCATGAGGCTCCGGACTTCAGCGAATGGCGGGACCTTGGCCGGTTTATCGACCTCGCCGCCGAGGAAGGCCTGGACGTCATCGTCCGCCCGGGCCCATATATCTGCGCCGAATGGGATAACGGTGGCTTCCCCGCCTGGCTGACCGGCATTCCCGGTATCGGCCTCAGGTGCATGGACCCCGCGTTCACCGCGGCGATCGAGGAATGGTTCGACCACCTCCTTCCGATCGTCGCTTCACGGCAGGCTTCCGCGGGCGGCCCTGTCGTGGCGGTGCAAATCGAGAATGAATACGGCAGCTACGGCGATGACCACGAGTACATCCGCTGGAATCGTCGCGTCCTGGAAGAACGGGGAATCACCGAGCTTCTCTTCACGGCCGACGGCGGCAACGACTACTTCCTCGATGGCGGCTCTGTCGAAGGTACTTGGGCGACGGCCACACTGGGAAGCCGCGGCGACGAAGCCGTGGCCACTTGGAAACGACGCCGGCCCGATGAGCCGTTCTTCAACGTGGAGTTCTGGGGAGGCTGGTTCGATCACTGGGGCGAACACCACCACCGCCGGGACGCCGATGATGCAGCGGCCGAGGCTCGAAAAATGCTCGATCTCGGTGGATCCATCTGCATCTACATGGCCCACGGCGGGACAAACTTCGGCCTCGGCTCCGGCAGCAACCACGATGGCACCAGGCTCCAGCCGACGGTCACGAGCTATGACTCTGACGCGCCCATCGCCGAGAACGGTGCGTTGACACCCAAGTTCCACGCTTTCCGCCACGAGTTCTACCGCGCGCAGGGCGTCGATCAACTGCCGGAGCTTCCCGTTGAGCTGCTGACTGACGCTCCGGTGCTTCCGGCCCGGTCCATGGCGTTGTCGGCAGCCCCTGATCTGCTCGGGTTGGCCCGGTCTGCCGGGAAGCCCGTCACCAACGTCAAGCCACTCACTTTCGAGCAGTTGGGGCTCGACGCCGGCATGGTGCTCTACGCGTCTGAGGCCATCCTGCCAGGACGCCCGGACGTACCCACCGAGAGCAGGCTCAAAATCACCGGCCTGAACGATCGCGCCCACGTGTGGGTCGACGGGCAGTTTGCCGGTGTCCTGGACGACGTCACCGGCGCAGAAGGACTGATAGTCAGCGGTACCGGTGTTACCGCCAAACTCGAGATCCTGGTGGAGAACCTGGGACGCATTAACTACGGACCATTGACAGGCCAAGGCAAGGGAATCCTGGGCGGCGTCCTCATCAACCAGCGCTACACCTTCCACTGGACGCACACTCCCGTCGCGCTGACCGAATGGCAGCATGATGACTTGGAAGCACTGGCGGGAGTGGACTTTGACGTCAGCCAACCGGCCGATACCTACATCGCCTTGCCCGACTCCGGCAAGGGCTTTGTCTGGCTCAACGGGTTCCTGCTGGGACGGTATTGGGAGAAGGGCCCGCAGGTCACGTTGTACGCTCCGGCGCCGCTGCTGAAAGCCGGTCGAAACAGCATCAAGGTGCTGGAACTCGGGAAGGCAGGGACCGTCGTCGAGCTTCGCGAACGCGCGGACCTGGGACCAGAAGAAGCGGGTCCGATCGCCGCGGCCGAACTTCCGTAGGGAACCAACCCAAGGATTTATGCTGGCACCATGAGTCTGCAGTTCGATACCCGCCCAGCCGCGTACGCCGTCATCATCCAGGAACGGCAGATCCTGCTGGCCTACTGGAAACAGGACGGCAAGGAGGGCTGGACGCTTCCGGGCGGTGGGCTGGACCTGGCAGAACACCCGGTGGACGGGTGCCGACGGGAGGTTTTCGAAGAGACCGGCTACCAAGCCCGGATCGATCGCATGCTCGGTATCGACGTTGGGCATTGGCCGGGTGAAACGCGGCTTGATGGCTCGGTGAAGGATTTCCAAGCGCTTCGCTTGGTGTACGAAGCAACGGTTGTGGGTGGCGAGCTGACCCACGAGGTGGATGGCAGCACCAGCCACGCCGCGTGGATCCCCCTGGGAGAAGTGCCGCAGCTCAACCGTGTGTCCTTGGTGGATACGTCGCTTCGCCTGTACCGGGAGCGGCCAGTCGACGGCAAGCTCAGCAAAAATCCCTGACCCAAGCGCTAGCCAAAGCGGGCCCGGCTTGGCTACGCTAAAGAACGTTGCCGGCTCACTCAATGCCGGCCAGGATGCCGAGGAGGTGGATTTGATGATTGCCACAATTTTGCGCGCCCCGCACTCAGTTGCAGCGCACCGTCATCCCACCACCATTCCTGTCCCGGCATCCGCCTGCCAAGACTAGGCGGCCGGGCCTCAGCAGAGGCTTACCATTGAACACTTTTGCTTTCTCAAGCAACCCCTCAACTACCGAACTCACAGGACCTGTTGAGTACGGCTTCACTGCGAAAACAGCGGAGCTATTTCTCGCAAACCCCGTCACCGAAACATCGGAAACTGGCCGGAACAGTCCCGGGCGCGTCGTCCGACTCGACAGGAACCGAGTGCTCGTAGCCTCGGCCGACGGACTACTGCACCTGCCCTACCCTGCCCACGGACTGGTGCCGGCCACCGGTGATTGGGTGTGGCTCGGCCGCAACAGCGCAGGCGAGCCTGCCGTCGTCGAGGTCCTGCCCCGGCAATCGGCACTCAGCCGCAAACGCGCCTTCGAGGCCTCATCCGAGGAACAGATACTGGGCAGCAACATCGACATTGTGGCGGTGGTGGTTCCTGTAGACCGTCCACTCACCCATAACCGCTTGGAACGGACCCTCGTGGCGGCATGGGATTCCGGCGCCACACCACTCGTCGTCATTACCAAAGCGGACCTCGCGGACGTGGCCGATGACGTCGTTGGAGAGGTCATCCTGCAGGCCGCGGGCGTAGAAGTCGTCACGACGTCGGCCGAACAAGGCGACGGTCTCGACGAACTCATGCAACACATTCCGCAGGGTTCCACTCTGGTCTTGTTGGGTCCATCAGGGGCAGGAAAGTCAACACTCATCAATGCGCTCGCCGGACATGAGGCGCAACAGACCGGTGCTGTCCGCGCCGGTGACGGCAAGGGCAAGCACACCACCACCTCCCGCGAACTGGTTCCCTTGGCTGGCGGCGCCGTGCTGATGGACACTCCCGGGGTCCGCGGCTTCGGTCTCTTCGACGCCGAGGAAGGCATGGACGAGATGTTCGGAGATCTTGACGAACTGTTCGCCAAGTGCCGCTTTGCCGACTGCTCGCACCAGGCAGAGCCCGGCTGCGCCGTGCAGGAGGCGCTCGCAGAAGAAACCCTCGATCCACGCCGGTGGGCCAGCTACCTGAAACTGCAAAAGGAACTGGCGGCGCTCAACAGGAAGCACGACGCCGCAGCCCGCCGCGCCTACCAGCGGGAATGGCACCAAAAAGTCATGTCGGCCGACAGGGGACAGCGCGCCGCGGAGCGACACAGGCACGATCAAGCCGAGGAACGGGCAGCCAGGGGCGGCAAACGACGCAAACGCTGAACATTGCCGATTCATTACGGAATACGTGGCGGCGCTGACATCGGCGGTGGTGCTGGCTACGCTGGGTGAAGATTTGCTTTGCAGCCAAGTAATAAGCCTGCGTATGATCGTGTGGCTCTACCGATTTCGTCCACCACAGATAGGTAAGCCCGGGTATGGCTGAAGCCATGATTGAGTTCCAGAGCGTAACCAAGCAGTACCAAGGTGGGCAGCCTGCTGTAGACGCCCTCAGCATGTCCATCGACAAGGGTGCGATCACCGTGTTCGTGGGTCCTTCGGGCTGTGGCAAAACGACGTCCCTTCGCATGATCAACCGGATGGTGGAACCAACCAGCGGAACCATCACCGTGGCGGGCGAGGACGTTTCGCAGGTTCCAGCGGCGCAGCTTCGACGGTCCATGGGCTATGTCATGCAGTCATCGGGCTTGCTGCCCCACCGTTCGGTGCTGGACAACATCGCCACCGTCCCGCGGCTCAACGGCGTCCCGAAAGCGGTGGCCCGCAAGCGCGCTGCGGAACTGCTCGACGTCGTTGGGTTGGCTTCGGTGCTTGGCAAGCGGTATCCGTCGCAGCTCTCGGGAGGCCAGCAGCAGCGTGTCGGCGTAGCGCGGGCGTTGGCTGCCGATCCGCCCGTGTTGCTGATGGACGAACCCTTCAGTGCGGTGGATCCGGTGGTGCGCGACGAACTGCAACAGGAACTGCTGCGTTTGCAGCGGGAACTGGCCAAGACCATCGTTTTCGTCACGCACGACATCGACGAAGCCACGGTGCTTGGAGACAAAGTGGCGGTCTTCGCCGTCGGGGGGAAACTGGCGCAGTACGCCGCCCCGGAGGAGATCCTCAGGGCGCCTGCCAATGATTTTGTTGCCTCATTCGTAGGACGTGACCGAGGCTTCCGGCACCTTGCATTCAACGTGGCGGACTCAGTGCGATTGCATCCTGTCACTTTGGTCAGCCCGTCCGACGGCCATCACGTGGGCCGTGAGACGGGGGAGTGGGCCTTGGTGGTCGATGCGGATTCGAGGCCTCTTGGCTGGTCTTCACCCCGGGACGGCGCCGGTTTGATCCCCGGCGGTTCGCTCTTCCGTAAAGGCGATACCTTGCGCCGGGCACTGGATGCGGCATTGTCCTCGCCCTCGGGTCTCGGCGTGGCCGTGGACGACGACGGCAGGGTGGCCGGAGTCTTGAAGGCGCCGGAAGTCCTTGCCCTCATCGAGGAAGTCAGGCACCACAGGGAGGACGCCACCTGATGGAGTGGTTCCTTGCCAATAGCGGCATGGTCATGGGACTGGCCGGACAGCATCTGGTACTTGCGGTCATCCCGATGGTCCTCGGCCTGCTGATTTCCATACCCTTGGCCCAATTGGCCAGGAGCAACGGCACGCTGAGGTCGGTGGTTGCCACAGCTACGTCGCTGCTGTACACCATCCCGTCCTTGGCACTGTTCATCATTCTTCCCACTATTCTCGGTACGAGGATTCTGGACCCGGTGAACGTTGTGGTTGCACTGACCATCTACGCGGTCGCATTGCTGGTCCGGGCTGCCATGGACGCTTTCGACTCAGTGGACGACGATCTCCGCAACGCAGCCGTGGCCATGGGCTTCAAGCCCCTGGCGCGATTCTTCCAAGTGGACCTTCCTTTGTCTTTGCCCGTTCTGTTTGCCGGTCTCCGCGTGGTTTCGGTCAGCAACATTTCCCTGGTCAGCGTCGCGGCACTCCTTGGAGTCGGTAACCTCGGAGTCCTCTTCACCGACGGTCTTCAACGGACCTTCATCACCGAAGTGGTGGTGGGAATCATCGCCATCCTGGTCCTGGCCCTGGTCATGGACGCGGTCCTGGTGGTTCTGGAGAGGCTCCTGACCCCTTGGACGCGAGCAGCCGGCGGCGCCAATGGCCGCAAGAACGGTGCGGTTCAGTTGATTGAACCCCGCACGGATCCGGGAGTGTCCGCATGAACATCTTTGCCGACACCATCGCCTGGTTGACAGATCCGGCTCACTGGACGGGCAGCAACGGAATTCCCACCCGCTTGCTTGAGCACTTGCAGTACAGTGCACTGGTCCTTGTCATCTCCGCAATCATCGCGGTACCTATCGGCCTCTACATCGGGCATACGGGCCGAGGCAGGGTGGTGGCTGTGGCCGTTGCCGGCGCCCTCCGGGCCCTGCCAACGCTCGGACTGTTGGTGCTGTTCGCATTGTTGGCCGGAAGCGGCTTGATGCCACCTGTTTGGGCATTGGTGATCCTGACCGTGCCACCGTTGCTTGCCGGTACCTACGCGGGTATTTCCAGCGTCGCTGACACGGTGGTGGATGGTGCCCGTGCTGTGGGCATGACCGAGCTGCAGATCCTGTTCCGGGTTGAACTGCCCAACGGCCTCCAGGTCATGTTCGGGGGCATCCGGACCGCGGTGCTCCAGGTCATCGCGACAGTCTCCGTGGTCGCCTACCTGCCGCTGGGCGGTCTGGGCCGCTATCTGTTCGACGGCCTTGTCCTGCAAGATTTCCCCAGGATGTTGGGCGGTTCCCTGCTCATTGCTGCGTTGGCAATCGCCGTGGACCTGGTCCTTGCCGGCGTGCAGAGGATGGTTCTCTCGCCCGGCCTCACCCTCGACTCAAGCGGCCGCCACAAGGCGGCCGACGATCTCACAGCCACAGCTCCCGCCGGGGCTGCCGTTCAAGGAGGTACACCATGAAAAACCCCGTCCCCATGACCCTTACGCGCCGTGGTCTCGGCGGTCTTGCAGCCGGACTGGGCGTGGCTCTCGCCTTGAGCGCGTGCGGCGGCAGTCCGTTGGCCACGCCTTCAACGTCGGCAGCCAGCGGCTCCGCCGGCGCCGGAGGCTCCCTGGTGGTCGGCTCGGCCGACTTCCCGGAGAGCCAGGTGATTGCCGAGATCTACGTCGGCGCGCTCAATGCGGCAGGATTAACAGCCACGTCCAAGCCGAACATCGGCTCCCGCGAAATCTACTTCAAGGCTGTACAGGACGGATCGATCGACCTCGTTCCGGACTACTCGGGCAACCTTCTTTCCTACGTTGACAAAGACGCCACCCAGGTTTCGGCCGAGGATGTCTACAAGGCTCTTCCCGGCAAGCTTCCGGAGGGCCTGGCAGTTCTGGAGCCGGCCAAGGCTGAGTCCAAGGACGCCATGGTTGTCACCAAGGCAACGGCCGAAAAGTACCAGCTCAAGTCCATCGAGGACCTGGCCAAGGTCTGCAAGGACTTCACCATGGCCGCTCCGGCCACCTTTGAGACCAGGGCTTACGGTTTCCCGGGGTTGAAGGCCAACTACAACTGCGAGCTCAAGGGGCTTCAGCCGTTCAGCGACGGTGGTGGCAACCTGACCCTGCAGGCCCTCCTGGAGGACAAGGTGCAGGTGGCTGACATTTACACCACCACGCCTTCCATCGCGGACAACGACCTCGTGGTCCTTGAAGACCCGAAGAACAACTTCAAGGCCCAGCAGGTCCTGCCGCTCTACAGCAAGGCCAAGATGACGGACAAGGCCAAGGAAGCACTCAACAACGTGTCCAAGATCCTGACCACCGAAGACCTGATCAACTTGAACCGTGCCGTCAGTGGAGACCAGAAGCAGAGCGCCAAGGACGCAGCTGCTGCTTGGCTCAAGGACAAGGGCATCGTCAAGTAACGCCTGAACAAAACCGCGTACGACGGCGGTGACGGACCCGCGCGGGTCTGTCACCGCCGTCGTCGTATGTGTGAGTCAAGTCTCAGCAGAAGTCCATCACCCATGTGGCATATTTGATGAATGGCGAAATTCAAGCAGTCCACCAAGCTTCATAATGTCCTTTACGACATCCGTGGACCGATTCTTCAGGCCGCCCAGCAGATGGAGGCGGAGGGTCACAGGATCCTCAAACTGAACATCGGAAACCCGGCTCCTTTCGGTTTTGAAGCGCCGGACGCCATTTTGGTGGATATGATCCGCCATCTGCCCAACGCCCAGGGCTACAGCGATTCCCGCGGTATTTTCTCTGCCCGGACCGCAGTCTCGCAGTATTACCAGACCCGCGGCATCCAGAACATTTACGTTGACGACATCTACCTCGGCAACGGCGTCAGCGAGCTCATC
Organism: Paenarthrobacter sp. NPDC056912; assembly: GCF_042786555.1. NCBI lineage: Bacteria > Bacillati > Actinomycetota > Actinomycetes > Micrococcales > Micrococcaceae > Paenarthrobacter > Paenarthrobacter sp. NPDC056912. Next base: position 1,431 of record NZ_JBHUCD010000015.1, on the reverse strand, counting down.
ACCATGTCCCTTATGGCGCTCCTCGAGGACGGCGATGAGGTCCTGATTCCAACCCCGGACTACCCTTTGTGGACCGCCTCGGTGGCCTTGGCCGGTGGACGGCCTGTCCATTACCTCTGTGACGAGGACTCCGGTTGGCAGCCTGATCTTGAGGACTTGGAAGCCAAGATCACCCCCCGCACCAAAGGCATCGTTGTCATCAACCCCAACAACCCCACCGGTGCCGTGTACCCGGAGGAAACCCTCAAGAAGATCGTGGCCCTGGCAGAAAAGCACGGACTGGTGCTGTTCGCGGATGAAATCTACGAAAAGATCCTCTACGAGGACGCCGTCCACGTGAACCTCGCCGCGCTGACCGGTGACGATGTCCTGTGCCTGACCTTCAGCGGGCTTTCCAAGGCCTACCGTGTGTGCGGCTACCGTGCCGGCTGGATGGCCATCTCAGGGCCGAAGAAGGATGCGGCCGACTATCTCGAAGGCATCAACCTGCTGGCCAACATGCGCCTGTGCGCCAATGTCCCCGCACAGCACGCCATTCAAACGGCCTTGGGCGGGCACCAGAGCATCAACGACCTCATCCTTCCCGGAGGCAGGCTCCTGGAGCAGCGGAACAAGGCCTACGATCTCCTGAATGCGATTCCAGGCGTCAGCACCCAGCAAGCCAGGGGCGCGCTGTATCTTTTCCCCAAGCTGGATCCGGAGGTTTTCCACATCCGGGACGACGAGAAATTCGTCCTTGACCTGCTGAAGGAACAGAAAATCCTGGTGTCCCATGGCAGGGCGTTCAACTGGGTGCGTCCGGATCACTTCCGAATGGTGACCTTGCCCAACGTCAAGGACATCGAGGAAGCCATTGGCCGCATGGCGGACTTCCTGTCGAGGTACCCGGGCAACTGATATGTAGAAGTTGTTGTCAAGAGGCAGTTGTGAGCGGCTCCCGGCTTTCGTGTCGGGGGCCGCTTTGGGTTGGGTGCTGTCCGGGTGCGGGTGGGCGTGCTGGCGAGTCTTGTGTTCGACTGCAGTGTCAGACTGATATTCGCGGGTTGGTTACCGCATGACGATTGTTCGGCTGGGGCGTATCGCTGTCTAGCATCGAGCGTCAACGGTGTGGGCCGTTTGCTCATAGTTGCGTCTCGAATTGGCCCCGTGTGCTGCCACGTCACGCCCGCCAGGCACCCGGACGGCACGTTCTTCAGGCCGCGTTCATGCGTTCTCCTTGTTGCAGGGGTGCGGCCAGGGACCAGCACCAGCCGGCGAGTTCCCGGGGGATCGCGGTGTTGGCCGTGACGGACCGTTTCTTGCGGGCGTCGAAGACTTCCCATTTGTGGTGGAGCCGGTGGTTGCCTTCCAGGGCCCGGATGCGGGTGGCCGGGGCGACCAGCTCCAGTTGCCGCAGCAGCCGCTGCCCGGGCCGGGAGTAGGGGCGCTGGT
>NZ_JBHUCD010000014.1:0-150650 GCF_042786555.1 Paenarthrobacter sp. NPDC056912 | reverse complement strand
GAGGGTGTGGGAGAGTAGGACACCGCCGGACACACATTAAAAACGGGAGAGCCCCGACCACGACGGTCGGGGCTCTCCCCACTTAACCACCAAACCACAAACAGAACACCACAAGACGCCAACAAACCCGAGCCACCGGTAGTGAGTTCGCGGCTGTGAGACTTCCCACGGGTGCCCCTCATTTGCTCCTGGCGTTCGGCTGTTGGGGCGGGGTCGAATAGAATTGCATAAGAAATACGAGTCGGTAGCCGAGCGCTACGGGCGGCGTGACAACGAAATAAGGGTTATGAGCGACTACGCACGCGCCAGTGGTCGGCTCGCAACAGGAGGAATCCACCATGGCTGAGCACAACGGCGGCAATCGCGGCGGCAATCGCGGAAACTTCGGCGGCAACCGGGACGAGCGCGGTTCGTACCGCCCCAACAACAATTCCGGTGGGGATCCCCGCGGGTTCCGTTCCAGGGAGAACCGGGACGGCAGTGGCCCCAGCCGCTCGTTCGGTAATGACCGGGGTGAGCGTAAGCCCTTTGGCGACCGTGACCGCAATGACCGTCCCGCGCGTGATGGTGAGCGTCGTCCGTTCAACAACGACCGTGGCGACCGTAAGCCCTTCGGCGACCGCCCCGACCGTGACCGCAATGACCGTCCCGCGCGTGATGGTGAGCGTCGTCCGTTCAACAACGACCGCGGTGACCGCAAGCCCTTCGGTGACAGGCCTGAGCGCGGTCCCCGCAACTTTGACGGCCCACGTCGCGACGCCGGCGAGCGTCGTCCGTTCAACAACGACCGTGGCGACCGTAAGCCCTTCGGCGACCGCGACCGCAACGACCGTCCCGCCCGCGACGCCGGCGAGCGTCGTCCGTTCAATAACGACCGCGGCGACCGTAAGCCCTTCGGCGACCGCCCCGAGCGCGGTCCCCGCAATTTTGACGGCCCACGCCGCGACGCCGGCGAGCGTCGTCCGTTCAATAACGACCGCGGTGACCGTAAGCCCTTCGGCGACCGCGACCGCGACCGCAACGACCGCCCCGCCCGTGACGGAGGCGCAGGTCGTTCCTTCAACAACGACCGCGGCAATTCGTGGGAAGAACGCCCTGCCCGCGTTCCCAATGCCAAGGACATCCGCAGTGCGAACCGCCCTGACCGCGAACGTTCTCCCGAGATCGACGAGGACGTTACGGGTAAGGAACTGGACCGGGCCACTGGTCACCAGATCAAGACCCTCGAAGAGCAGAGCGCTGGCTGGGTTGCAAAGCACCTGGTCATGGCCGGCCGCTTGATCGACATTGAGCCGGAGCTGGCTTTCCAGCACGCCCTTGCCGCCAGCCGCCGCGGCGGCCGCCTCTCGGTGGTCCGTGAAGCTGTTGGCCTGACAGCGTATTCAGCTGGTCACTACGGAGAAGCCTTGCGCGAATTCCGTACCTACCGTCGTATCAGTGGCTCCAACGTCCACTTGCCCGTGATGGCTGACTGCGAGCGTGGCTTGGGTCGTCCGGACCGTGCCTTGGACATGGTGCGCTCTCCTGAAGCCCAGGACCTTGATGCTCCCGGCAAGGTGGAGTTGGCGATTGTGGCTTCCGGTGCGCGTGCGGACCTAAACCAGCTTGATGCTGCCGTCTCGGAGCTTGAAATCCCTCAGTTGGATATCAACCGGGCATTCTCTTACAGCCCTCGCTTGTTCCGTGCGTACGCAGAAGCGCTGACTGCTGTTGGTCGTACCGAGGAGGCAGGTAAGTGGGCCCGCCAGGCGCTGGTGGCCGAGAGCGCCCTGGGCGTCGGTGACTTCGCGGAACCGGAAATCGTTGATCTCGGTTGGGACGAGAGGGAAGAGGCAGCCGCGCGCAAGCCGCGCGTCGAGAAGCCCGCCAGGGACACCGACGTCGTGAAGCCTGACAGCGAGACTGTGATCGTCGAGGCTGCGGCAGCTGATGTCGAGCAGGCCGATGTTGAACTCGATGACGCTGAGTCTGACTACTTCGAATCTGATGACGCTGAGTCGGACATCGACTCCGTTGAGGACGAGGAAGAGCACGAGGAAGCCGTAGAAGCAGACAACGAGGGCACTGACTCCCAGCATGGCTGATTCACTGATCTCTTTGTTTGATGCCGTTCTGTCCGACTTGGACGGCGTGGTGTATGCAGGTCCCCACGCGATCCCCGGAGCTGTGGAGTCGTTGCAACGCCTTCGCACCGTGGGTGTGGGTTTGGGATACGTGACGAACAATGCGTCCCGTACCCCGGCCCAGGTCGCGGCGCACCTGCGGGAGCTCGGGGCGCCGGCGGAGGATCATCAGGTGGTCAGTTCCTCGCAGGCAGCGGGGGAGCTCCTGGCTTCCATGCTGCCGGCCGGGGCCCATGTCCTCATCACCGGCAGCGCGGCGCTGGCCCACGAGATTGAGCTGGTGGGACTCAAACCTGTGCACAGTGCAGCAGAGTCTCCGGTGGCAGTAGTCCAAGGCTTCAACCCGGAGATCGGTTGGAAGGATCTCGCAGAGGCATCGTATGTGGTGGCTGGCGGAGCCATGTGGTTTGCCACCAACACGGACATGTCCATCCCGCAGGCCCGCGGCATGGCGCCAGGCAATGGAACGCTTGTTGCGGCGGTGGCAGCTGCCACCGGCAAGACCCCGTTGGTGGCGGGCAAGCCCGAGGCTCCGCTCTTCCACGCAGCGGCGAAGCGGCTCAACGCCGATCGCCCCTTGGTGGTGGGCGACCGCTTGGACACGGACATCCTGGGCGGCAACCGCGCAGGATTTGCGACGGCGGCCGTTCTTACCGGTGTGGACACGACGCACACCATTCTGGCAGCGCGGACGGATGAACGTCCCGACTACTTGCTGGCGAACCTTGAGGATCTGTACTCTCCGTACCCCGAAGTCGTCAGCGACGCCGGTGTGTTCCGTTGCGGTGCCGCCTCAGCGCTTGCGGCGGACGGAATAGTCAGGGTCACGGGCGATGAAGACGACCTTGACGCTTGGCGTGCGGCGTGTGCTGCGTGGTGGGCAGCGGTTCCGGACACTGAAGTGGCAAGGGAACCGCAGTTGGAATGGCGAACTAACTAGACTGATGCGATGACCGAGCCCAACAATTTTCCGGTGCCCGACGCTAGTCCTGAAGCTTTATGGCCCGATGCCGCGAAGCCCACAGGTGACGTGCTCGTGGACAGGGCCCTGGGACTCCTGGAGGCAGTTCCGGGGTCACCGGTGGCAGAACACGGAGAGCTGTACAGCGGGATCCATGTCTTGTTGCTGGAAGCACTGGATGCCGAGCCGGGCCTTCCGCCAACATCGAACCGCCCTAGTGATTCCGGCCCGGAAGGCGACAGCTAGAGAATGGCACGACTCGATCAGGAGCTGGTCAGCCGCGGGCTGGCGAGGTCCCGGACCCATGCCGCCAAGCTCATCAGCGACGGAAAGGTCAGTTCGGCGGGGACTGTCCTGGCCAAGGCTGCCCTTCAGGTGGACGCGGCAACGGAGCTGGCCGTCGAATCCCACCTGGAAGATATTTACGCCAGCCGCGCCGGACATAAGCTGGCCGGCGCACTGGAGGCATTTCCCGCCGTCGTGGTGTCCGGGCGGCGGTGTCTCGACGCCGGTGCCTCCACGGGCGGTTTCACTGACGTGCTGCTTCGGCAAGGTGCTGCGCGCGTGGTGGCCGTGGACGTGGGGCATGGCCAGTTGGTGCCGCAGCTTCGCGAGGATTCCCGGGTTGACGTCCATGAGGGCCTCAACGTCCGCTATATGACCCCGGAGCAGATTGGCGGCAGCGCAGAGCTGACGGTGGGGGACCTTTCCTTTATTTCGTTGACGTTGGTCTTGGCGCCGCTCGCAACATGCACCGTACCGGGAGGCGACCTCGTCCTCATGGTCAAGCCGCAATTCGAAGTGGGTAAGGAGCGGCTCAGCCGCACGGGCGTGGTTTCCTCGGACAATGAACGGCGCCGCGCGGTTGCCCAAGTGGCCCGCGCCGCAGTGGACGCCGGTCTTGAACTTCAGGACCTGGCGGCAAGTCCGTTGCCGGGTCAGGACGGAAATGTTGAATACTTCCTGTGGATGAAGCGCGGGATGTCCGCGGTGTTGCCTAAGATCGAAGAGCGTGACGAGTACGTTGCTGCGTTGATCAAGAAACTCTGGCCGAACCACTAGAAAGCAGACCCGATGAGCAGGCGTGTACTTGTCCTTGCCCACACAGGGCGGGAGGAATCGCTCCGAGCGGCGTGGGATGCCTGTACGCAGTTGCATGCTTCCGGACTGGTGCCTGTCCTGCAGAAGTCCGAACTCGCCGATGTTGAGCGTTTCTTCGGTGCCTTGGATACGCCCATTGAAATTTTGAATGACCATGTCAGCTTGGAAGACGTTGAGCTGGTCATGGTCTTGGGCGGGGACGGAACCATCCTGCGTGCCGCGGAACTGGTGCGCGAGGTTGATGTACCCCTCCTTGGGGTGAACCTTGGCCATGTTGGCTTCCTTGCCGAAAGCGAGCGGGCCGATCTGGCGCAGACGGTGGAGTGGATTGCGAGCCGGCAGTACACGGTGGAAGAGCGGATGACCATCGATGTCCAGGTGTGGATCAAGGGACAGAAGATTTGGCACACCTGGGCGCTGAATGAGGCCGCCATCGAGAAGGCCAACCGCGAACGCATGTTGGAAGTGGTCACGGAGGTCGATGAACGCCCCTTGACCTCATTCGGCTGCGACGGCGTGGTCCTGGCAACACCTACGGGTTCCACGGCCTACGCGTTTTCGTCCGGTGGGCCCGTGGTGTGGCCTGAGGTCGAGGCCCTGGTCATCGTCCCGATCAGTGCCCACGCCCTCTTCGCGAAGCCCCTGGTGGTTTCCCCGCGGTCAAAGCTTGCCGTTGAAATCATGAACCGTACCGATGCCCTGGGTGTTCTATGGTGCGATGGGCGCCGCTCCGTGGACCTGCCCCCGGGAGCCCGAGTTGAAGTCACGCGTTCTGCAACCCCGGTGCGTCTTGCCCGGACCCACAAAACCCCGTTCTCCGCCCGGCTTGTCCGCAAGTTCGAACTCCCCATCCATGGCTGGCGTGGTCCTGTTCCCCGGAGCGCTGAAGTCCACACGGGTCCCATCCCGGTGATCAGGACCCTTTCGCCCGCTCCGTTGCCCAGTCCCCGGGACGTCGAGGCTATCCAGGAACCGGGGCACGGTGAGCCATCCGATCCCACGAATGCGAAGTGAAGCATGCTCGAAGAACTCCGAATCCGTGACCTCGGCGTCATCACCGACGCCGCCCTGCCGTTAGGCCCAGGCCTGAGCGTCGTCACCGGTGAAACCGGTGCCGGCAAGACCATGGTGGTGACCGCCGTCGGGCTTCTCCTTGGTGCGCGCTCGGATGCCGGGGCGGTACGTACTGGCGCTAAGTCCGCGTCCGCCGAGGCCGTGCTGAAACTTGATCCGACACACAGTGCGGTGGAGCGGGCCAAGGAAGCCGGCGGCGAGGCTGAGGAGTTCGACGGCGTCGCTGAGCTGTTGCTGGCCCGGACCGTTGGTGCCGACGGCCGCAGCCGCGCTTACGTCGGTGGTCGCGCGGCACCTGTGGGAGTGTTGGCGGAGCTGGGCGAGAGCCTGGTGGTGGTGCATGGCCAGTCGGACCAGATCCGCTTGAAGAGCGCAACGGCGCAGCGGCATGCCCTGGACCGTTTTGCCGGCGCACCGTTGGCCAAGGTCCTGGGGGAGTATCAGGACCTGTACAACCACTGGAAGGCCATCCAGGCCGAACTCGAGACTTTGCGCAGCGAGGCCCGCGAACGCCTCCGCGAGGCTGAGTCACTGGATGCCGCCCTCAAGGAAATCGATGACGTTGACCCTCAGCCGGGCGAGGACGAGACCCTCAAGGCTGAGGCGGTCAAGCTGGCCAACGTGGAGGAACTCCGGTTGGCCGCAGCTGCGGCGCACGAGTCGCTCATAGCCGAAGAATACGGCGACGCCGGAGATGCCACTTCCATGGTGGATGCTGCCAAACGGACATTGGAGCACGTGGCCGATCACGATGACGAGCTTCGTTCGGCTGCTGCCCGCTTGGCCGAGGTGGGCTTCCTCCTCAACGACATCGCTGCGGAACTGTCCAGCTACCAGGCCGCCTTGGACACGGAAGGGCCAGAGCGGCTCTCTGAGATCGAAGAGCGCCGGGCGGTCCTTGCAAAGTTGATCCGCAAGTATGCGCCCAGCATCAACGAGGTCCTGGAGTGGGCGGCCACTGCACGGACCCGTTTGGACGAACTGCAGGACGATTCCAGCAGGATCGAGTCCTTGGACGCTGAGGTCGCTTCTGCCGAAACGACCCTGCGCAAGCACGCGGCGGCCATCACCAAAGCCCGTTTGAAGGCTGCCAAGGACCTCTCGGGGCGGGTCAGCGCGGAGTTGAAGGCGTTGGCCATGGCCGACGCTACGTTGGTCATCGAGATGGACAGCAGTGAATCGTTGGGCCCGTCGGGCACTGACGAGATCGCGTTCCTCCTCCAGCCGCACTCCGGTGCTCCTGCCAGGCCGCTGGGCAAGGGAGCGTCGGGCGGTGAACTTTCCAGGGTGATGTTGGCCATCGAGGTCGTGCTGGCCGCGGTGGATCCCGTCCCGACGTTCGTCTTCGACGAAGTGGACGCAGGCGTGGGCGGGCGTGCCGCCGTCGAAATCGGACGCCGGCTGGCAATGCTGGCACGTCACGTCCAGGTCCTCGTTGTCACGCACCTTCCGCAGGTTGCTGCGTTCGCCGATCAACACATCCGGGTGACCAAGACGTCGGTTCGCGGTGCAGACGGAAAGACGACCACCGGCTTCACCTCCAGCGACGTGCAGCTGCTGGACGAAGATCAGCGTGTGAAGGAGCTTGCCCGCATGCTGGCAGGCCAGGAGGACTCGGAATCAGCACAGGCCCACGCGCAGGAATTGTTGGATGATGCGAAGCTCCTGCCCCAGCGGGTCTAGTGAAACAGGCTCGGTTGAGGCGGCAGCGGAACTGCGAGCACCATCACATTGCTGTGCTTCCTCCCGCCCGGCTCTTGATCGGAACGCGGTCCTGGGCAACTATTGACCATTTGGGGAATCCGAACAGGACGCTTGGAAGGCGTAATTGATGATAAGCTCGAATTCCGTGGTGCAGCGATCAAATTCCCGTGTAAATTCCCGGTTCCCGGGCTCGTCCAAGACGACCAAACACATCTTCGTCACCGGTGGTGTGGCGTCCTCGCTCGGTAAGGGTCTGACGGCTTCCAGCCTCGGCCACCTGCTGCGAGCACGCGGTTTGTCTGTAACAATGCAGAAGCTCGATCCCTATCTTAACGTGGATCCGGGCACGATGAACCCCTTCCAGCACGGCGAAGTGTTCGTGACGGATGACGGCGCCGAAACCGATCTCGACATCGGACACTACGAGCGCTTCCTTGATGAAAACCTTGAAGGTTCGGCCAACGTCACAACAGGCCAGATCTACTCCACGGTCATCGCGAAAGAACGCCGTGGCGAATACCTCGGAGACACTGTCCAGGTCATTCCGCACATCACCGATGAGATCAAACGCCGCATGCGCCTGCCTGCCGAAGGCAAGAACGCTCCGGACGTCATCATCACCGAAATCGGTGGAACCGTGGGCGACATCGAGTCGCAGCCCTTCCTTGAGTCAGCCCGCCAGGTCCGCCAGGATGTCGGCCGCAACAACGTCTTCTTCCTGCACGTTTCACTGGTGCCGTACATCGGTCCTTCCCAGGAACTGAAGACCAAGCCGACGCAGCACTCCGTGGCGGCCCTGCGCTCCATTGGTATCCAGCCTGAGGCGATCGTGATCCGTTCGGACCGCGAAGTCCCCGATGCCATGCGGGAGAAAATCGGCCGCATGTGCGACGTCGATATCGATGCTGTAGTGAACGCCGCAGACGCGCCGAGCATTTACGACATCCCCAAGACGCTGCACTCGCAGGGCTTGGACTCCTACATCGTCCGTGCACTGGACCTGCCGTTCAAGGACGTCGACTGGAGCAAGTGGGACAAACTGCTCGAGGCTGTCCACAACCCCAAGCACCACGTCGAGATCGCCTTGGTTGGCAAATACATCGACCTTCCGGATGCCTACCTCTCCGTGACCGAAGCCCTCCGTGCCGGTGGCTTCGCCAACGAGGCCAAGGTGACCATCCGCTGGGTCCCCTCGGATGAGTGCGAAACCCTCGCCGGAGCCACCAAGGCCCTGGCCGGCGTCGACGCCATTTGTGTTCCCGGCGGCTTCGGCATCCGGGGCCTGGAAGGCAAGCTGGGCGCCTTGAAGTTTGCCCGTGAAACCAAGCTTCCTGTCTTGGGCCTGTGCCTTGGCCTGCAGTGCATGGTCATCGAATACGCACGGAACGTAGTTGGCCTGGAAGGCGCTTCCTCCAGCGAGTTCGAGCCCGATTCCAAGTACCCGGTCATCGCCACGATGGAAGAGCAGCTGGACATCGTTGACGGCAAGGGCGACCTCGGCGGCACTATGCGCCTTGGCCTCTACGAAGCCAAGCTGGATGAAGGTTCCGTTGTTGCCGAGACCTACGGCACCACCACCGTCAGCGAACGCCACAGGCACCGCTACGAGGTCAACAACAAGTATCGCGATCAGATCGCCGCGGAGGGCTTGGTCTTCTCAGGCACGTCGCCTGACGGCAAGCTGGTTGAGTACGTGGAACTGCCGCGGGAAGTACACCCGTACTACGTTGCAACGCAGGCTCACCCTGAGCTCAGCTCCCGTCCGACCCGTCCGCACGCCCTCTTCGCAGGCTTGGTCAAGGCGGCTTTGGAGCGTCGTGAAGGCGGAACTGCCGGAGCCAAGCAAGCTGCAAGCGCAGTAGCTGCCAAGTAACAGCAAGCACTAACGAAGGACGGCGCGATGCCCGGTATTTCTGAAACCCCCAGCACGTCGAGGCAGGTTTCGGACATGCCGAGCCCGCGCCGTCTTTTGTCTACCAGCAAGGTTTACGAAGGCCGCATTTGGGACGTTGTGAGCGATTCGTTCCAGCTCAGCGAGGATACGGCCACCCTGGTCCGTGACTACATCGATCATCCCGGCGCAGTTGCGGTGCTGCCGATGAACGTGGATGGCGAGATTCTGTTGCTCAAGCAATACCGGCACCCTGTGGGCATGGACTTATGGGAAATTCCTGCCGGCCTGCTGGACATTGAGGGCGAAGACTTCGTGGTTGGTGCGGCCCGCGAACTCGCCGAGGAAGCCGACATCAAGGCCGCCACCTGGAACGTCCTCGCTGATTTCTTCAACTCACCCGGTTCCTCCAGCGAAGCGATCCGGATTTACCTGGCCCGCGGGCTGAGCGATGTGCCTGTTGCCGAACGCCATGTCCGGACCGATGAAGAAGCCGAGATCGAGTTCCACTGGGTTCCGCTTGAGGACGCGGTCCGGTCTGTCCTGGAAGGACGCCTGCACAACCCTTCGGCGGTGGTCGGGATCCTGGCTGCCGCTGCGGCGAAGGCTGACGGTTTCATGAGTCTTCGGCCGGCGGATGCACCGTGGCCGGCGCATCCGAGCCAGCGCTGACCCATGTCCGAAGCCGCCACCAGGACCGCCAACGGCATTGACCGTGCTGTCACCGACTATCTTCAGCACGTCGGCGTGGAGCGGGGATTGGCGGCCAACACGCTGTCCGCTTACCGCAGGGACCTCGCCAGATACTCTAACTTCCTCGCGGCCCAAGGCATCGAACGGCCAGGCGACATCACCAGGCACCAGGTGACTGCCTTCGTTCAGGCTTTGTCTGACGGTTCCGACGGCGCAGCGGCGCTGGGCGTCCGCTCGGCGGCACGCACCGTGGTTGCTGTCCGCGGACTTCACAAGTTCTGGGCGCTGGAAGGAACCACGACGGCGGACCCCGCCAGCGACGTTCACCCGCCCATGCCGGGCAAACGGCTGCCGAAGGCCATCAGCGTCGGTGAGGTCACGCGCATCCTCGAAGCGGCGGGCACGGACACCGCCACCGGGCTCCGAGACCGTGCGCTTCTGGAATTTCTTTACTCCACGGGTGCGCGCATCAGCGAGGCTGTGGGACTCGATGTCGACGACGTCTCCCTCGAAGACACCGGCGGCGAGCCCGCCATCGTGCGGCTGTTCGGCAAAGGTTCGAAGGAACGTTTGGTGCCTTTGGGCTCCTACGGTGCCCGCGCCGTCGGGGCTTACATTGTCCGCGGCCGACCGCTGCTGGCCTCGAAGGGCAAGGGAACGCCTGCACTTTTTTTGAACGCGCGGGGCGGCCGCATCAGCAGGCAGAGCGCGTGGACCATCCTCAAGACTGCGGCCGAGAAGGCCAACATCACTAAGGACGTCTCGCCACACACACTGCGTCACTCTTTTGCCACGCACCTGCTCGAGGGCGGCGCGGACGTGAGGGTGGTTCAGGAGCTGCTGGGTCATGCGTCCGTGACCACCACACAGGTGTACACCTTGGTCACCGCTGATACTTTGCGTGAGGTCTACGCCGCGGCGCACCCCCGCGCGCTGGGCTAGTTGAGGACGTTCAGGGTGAGCTCCACGGCGTTGACAAACACTGCCAGCATTGAGGTGCCGAGCCCTGCAACCAACAACAGCCCGGGGTGAGCCAGTCCCACGACCACACGTTTGAGCCGGGGACGTCCGCGCAGGAATTTCTTGGGCACCCGTGTTTTCACCGGGATTTGCCGCCAACCGCGTAAACGCCGCAGGAACCACGCGCACCGCACAATGAAGGCCATCCAGAGGATGGAAAGGACCAGCGGGACGGCGGCCAACATCAAGTTGAAGCCGAGGGCGGTGACTTCCTTCTCGGAGTCGCCGATCACCGACTGGACGGTGGTGGAAATCGAAGCGCTCATCACTACTGAGGCAGCCCACACCATGAACGCAGCCACGAGCGCAAGGAACCGCACAAAGAAGTGACCCAGGACGGTGGCGTCAACGGCCCTGAGATGGCTCCGTGGCGTGGCATGCAACACCACCAACGTGGAGATCAGCGTGGGCAAGGCGGCCACGAGTACCAGCAGGTACCAGGTCCATCCGGCCAGGTCCACCACTTCGTCCAGTACGATGAGCCCTGCCCACACCAGGGTCCACGCCCAGCCCACGTACAGCGGGCGGGCCACCAGCCACTTCGGTAGCCAAGAGTCCCGCTCCGGCTTGGAAATGACGCCGGGTGCCGGGCTGTCTTCTTCGGCGGTCCCTCCCGCCTCGGCCGGCGATTCGGAAACCTGATCGACGGCGGAAGCATGGGCCCGCGCGTCACCCCCACCTTCGCTCATGGGCTCACTGTAGCAATGGCGGCATCGCCAAGGGAGATCGGGTTAAGGTAGGCAGCATGACTTCAGCCCACGTGACATTGTGTTTCTTCCTCCGCGATGGTGCGGACGGCGAGGAGGTCTTGCTCGGCACCAAGAAAACCGGCTTTGGCAGGGGCAAGGTGGTGGGAGTCGGCGGCCATGTGGAACCGGGGGAGTCGGCATCGGAGGCGGCATGCCGGGAGGTCCTGGAAGAAGTATTCGTCGTGGTCGAGCCGCAGGACCTGATTCCTGCCGGTACCGTAGATTTCGTGTTCCCTGCACGTCCGGACTGGAACATGGCCACCACCGTTTACCTTACGCGCACGTGGAAAGGGGAACCTTCGGAAAGCGAGGAAATCGCGCCGGAATGGTTCTCCGTACGGCACCTCCCGGTGGACCGTATGTGGGCCGATGCCGAGCATTGGCTCCCGGCTATGATTTCCGGCCAGCGCATTGCTGTTCGCGTTGATCTTGCCAGCGACAACGAGAACGTGGCAGAGGTCCATACAGCCGAGTGGACGAACCCTGAGTAGCTAGTGCCTTGCGGGACATAAGACGCCGGGCCGGTCGCCTTTCGGTGACCGGCCCGGCGTCGTTCTTCTTGCTTTGCCTCCAGAGGCCCTACGGCACGTGGCGCTCTTCGGGGCCGTTGTATTCACTCAGCGGACGGATCAGGGAGTTGGAGGCCACCTGCTCCATGATGTGGGCTGTCCAGCCGGTGATCCGGCTTGCGACGAACAACGGGGTGAAGGTCTGGGTATCGAAGCCCATGAGGTGGTACGTGGGCCCTGCGGGATAGTCGAGGTTCGGCTTGATGGCCTTGGCCTCGTCCATGGCCTGCTCAAGGCCGTTGTACAGGCCCAACAGTTCCGGGCGTCCGTAGTGGGCGATCATCTTGTCCAGGGCGGCCTTCATGGTGGGCACGCGGGAGTCACCGTGCTTGTAGACGCGGTGCCCGAAGCCCATGACTTTCTTCTTGTGGGCCAAGGCGTCTTCCATCCAGGCACGGGCTCGCGTGGCAGCTTCCTCAAGGGATTCTTCGCTGCGGATGCCGATCTCGTCAAAGGTGTGCATGACGGCCTCGTTGGCTCCGCCGTGCAGCGGGCCCTTGAGGGCACCGATGGCCGCAGTGACGGCCGAGTGCAGGTCCGACAGTGTGGACGTGACTACGCGCGCTGTGAAGGTGGAGGCGTTGAAGGAGTGCTCGGCGTACAGGATCATGGAGACGTTGAATGCCTCCACTACCTCGTCCACGGGGTCTTCACCGAATGTCATCCACAGGAAATTGGCCGAGTAGTCAAGATCCTCCCGCGGTTCCACGGCGTCCTGGCCACGCCGGCGACGCTGATCGTAAGCGACTACTGCGGGCATGGCGGCCCACAGATCGATGGCTTTCTTCATGTTGGCGTCGGGTGAGGAGTCCTCGGCCAATTCGTGTCGGGCACCAAGGACGGACGCCGCTGTCCGGCAGACGTCCATGGGGTGCGCGGTGGTGGGCAAGGTGTCTACAACTGACTTGACCACGGGGTCGAGGGCACGGCCCGCACGTTCGCGGGTGGTGAACTCGGCGAGCTGTGCCTCGTTGGGCAGTTCGCCATTCCACAGCAGGTAGGCGACCTCTTCGAAGCTGCATTTGGCGGCCAGTTCCTGGACCGGATACCCGCGGTACAGCAGCGAGTTGGTGTCCGGGTTGACCTTCGAGACGGCGGTGTAGTCCACCACGACGCCGGCAAGGCCCTTTTTGATGTCAACAGCTGCCATGCTGCTCTCCTTCGTTCATAGTGCAGGCGCGCCGGGTGTTTCCGGTGTGCCTGCGTTCCCCTTGATGAATCCGGAACCTAGCGGACGCCAGGAACCTGGAAGTTAAAAACGCCGGTATCGAACTGGTTGTATGCCTCGTAATCGACGAGTTCATAGAGGCGCGCACGCGTGAGCATGTTCTCAACTTGCGCCTCTTGGGTCCCCGCAGCCTTGATCGTTTCCAGCGTACGCTCTGCAGCGCCCATGGCAATGCGGAGGAGCGTGACCGGGTAGATGACCATGTTCACGCCGACGCTTTGGAGCTGGTCGACAGTGAAGAGATCGCTTTTGCCGAACTCGGTCATGTTCGCCAAAATGGGCACGTCCACGGCGTCCCGGATGGCTTGGAATTCGTCCAGGGTGGCCATGGCTTCAGGGAAGATCGCGTCAGCACCGGCGTCGACCAGTGCTTTGGCGCGGTCCTGCGCCGCCTGAATGCCTTCTACGGCGCGGATATCGGTCCGGGCCATGATGAGGAAGTTCGGGTCACGGCGTGAATCCGCTGCGGCGCGGATGCGTTTGGTGGCGGTGTCGAGGTCCACCACGTTTTTGCCGTCCAGGTGGCCGCAGCGCTTCGGGTTGAACTGGTCTTCGATATGGCAGCCGGCGAGGCCCGCGTTTTCGAGTTCCTGGATGGACCGGGCCACGTTCATGGGCTCGCCGAAGCCGGTGTCCGCGTCCACCAGCGAGGGCAGGTCCGTCATGCGGGCGATCTGACCGGCTCGGGTTGCTACCTCGGTGAGCGTGGTGAGTCCGATGTCCGGCAGGCCGAGGTCGTTGGCCAGGACGGCGCCGGAGATGTAGACCCCGGAGAAGCCCTTTTCCTCGATGAGCCGTGCCGAGAGCGGGTTGAACGCACCTGGGAACTGGTGGACAGTCCCGGAGGCCAACAGTTCCCGGAGGCGGAGTCGTTTCTGTTCGGGTGTGACTTTGGAGTACAGCATTTAGAACAGTCCCTGGGGTGCGTTGTTGAGGTCGATCACGCCGGGGGCTGCGGTGATGTTCAGCTGGTCCAGTTCGCCTTCGCCCAGTTCGGTGACACGCTCGACGGCGGCGAGGAACCGTTCGATTTCCGCTTCCTCCACGAGTCCGGCGGCGAGGGTGCGGAACTTGTTGACGTACTGCTCGCGGGCGAACGGCCGGGCGCCGAGCGGGTGGGCATCGGCCACGGCGATCTCGTCGGTGATGACCGTGCCGTCGTTGAGGGTGATCTCCACGGAACCGCCGAAGGCCTTCTCCGCGATGTCCAGGGAGTGGTAGCGGCGGGTCCATTCCGGGTCTTCCACGGTGGTGACCTTGTGCCAGAGTTCCACGGTGTCCGGACGTGTCGCGCGTTCGGGGGCGTAGGAGTCCACGTGGTGCCACGCGCCGTCCTGCAGGGCGACGGTGAAGATGTACGGGATGGAGTGGTCCAGGGTTTCGCGGGACGCGGTGGGGGAGTACTTCTGGGGATCGTTCGCGCCGGAACCGATCACGTAGTGCGTGTGGTGGCTGGTCTTGATCAGCACCGACTTCACGTTGGCAGGATCGGTGGTTTCAGGGTGCTCGCGGTTCAGCTTGCGGGCGAGGTCGATCCAGGCCTGGGCCTGGTACTCGGCGGAGTGTTCCTTGGTGTAGGTGTCCAGGATGGCGCGCTTGGCCTCGCCGGCTTCGGGCAGCGGAACCTCGTAGGAGGCGTCGGGGCCGTCGAGCATCCAGGCGATCACGCCGTCTTCGCCTTCGTAGATGGGCACCGGTGAGGTCTGGCCGCGCATGGAGCGGTCCACGGCTTCAACGGCCATCTTGCCCGCGAACGCCGGGGCGTGGGCCTTCCAGGTGGAGATCTCGCCCTTGCGGGACTGCCGGGTGGCGGTGGTGGTGTGCAGGGCCTGGCCAACGGACTGGAAGATCGTTTCGATGTCCAGGCCAAGGAGGGTGCCGATGCCGGCCGCGGCGGACGGGCCGAGGTGGGCCACGTGGTCGATCTTGTGCTTGTGCAGGCAGATGGCCTTGACCAGGTTCACTTGGATCTCGTACCCGGTGGCGATGGCACGGACCAGGTCGGCGCCGTTGGCGCCGACGTGCTGGGCGACGGCGAGGATCGGGGGGATGTTGTCTCCCGGGTGGGAGTAGTCCGCGGCCAGGAAGGTGTCGTGGTAGTCGAGTTCGCGTACTGCCACGCCGTTGGCCCAGGCAGCCCATTCGGGGGAGACACTGTCCGTGATACCGAAAACGCGGGCTCCCTTGCCGTTGGTTGTCGGGGCATGGGTGAGCGCCTGGGCCCGTGCTGCGACGATCGGTGCGCGGTTCAAGGACGCGATCGCCACGGAGGCGTTGTCGATGATCCGGTTGATCACCATGTCGGTGACCTCGGCCGTAACGGGAACGGGGTCGGCGGCGACCACTGCGATCTTGTGGGCCAGCTGCTCCTCGCGCGGGAGGTTCTCTTCGCTCTTGTAGACGCGGACGTGGTTGTTCTTGACCATGGTGCTCCTTCTAGTGAGGCGTCTTGGCGGCCAGCTGTGCGGCCTTGACGTGGGTAAGACTGCGGTGGAGGTGAAGTGTGGTGGCGGCTTCGGCCAGCCGTGGATTACCTGCGGCGATGGCCTCCGCGATGGCGGCATGTTCAGCCGCGGCGGCGTGGAGCCGGGCGGCGTCGTCAGCTGCCAGGCGGCGGACGCGGACCAAATGGACGCGAAGGCTGCGCATTGCCTGGGCCATGTACGAGTTGGAGATCGCCGCATCGATGGCCTCGTCCAGGCGACTCACCAGGCCGTAGTACTCATGGCGGGCAGGATCGTTGTCCTTGAGCAGCTCAGGCGCTCGCAGCAGTTGGGAGTGAAGTTCGGCGAATACGCCCGGTTCGCCCCGCTCCGCAGCAAGAGCGGCGGCCCTGACTTCAAGGGTTTCGCGCAGTTCGAACAGTTCATCGATGCTGTCCAGAGAAATATCGGTGACGACGACGCCGCGGCCGCCTGCCGCCGTCGTCAGCCCTTCGGCGGTGAGCCGGCTCAGCGCCTCCCGGACCGGCGTACGGGACACGCCGAGCCGCTCGGACTGTTCGACCTCCGCCAGTACCGTGCCTGGCCGGAGGCGCCATTCAATGATGTCCTCACGGAGGGCCGCATAGGCTCGTTCACTGGCGCGCATGTCCTCAGTGTATACACAGAAGGCGTTTCAGGCCATAAATCAGAGCAATTTCCCCTTCTTTGTATACATGAGGATTAGGTTCGGTTCCACCCATATTCATTTTCCGGTCGCCCGGGCGTGCCGTATCGCGGCGCCCTGCTGACGGTCCCGGCGTCCGCCAAATACTCCAAGTACCTTCGGGCGGTGACGCGGGACATCCCCAAGGCATCCATGACTTCACTCGCCGAAACAGGCTGTTGCCGAGCCCGCACCAAGTCCTTCACGGAGTCCAAGGTAGATCCGGACAGGCCCTTGGGCAGTGGCAGGTCAGTAGGGGCCCGCAGGCTCGCGAAGGCCTGGTCAACGTCGCTTTGCGATGCGCCGGCTTTGGAAATGCCGGACATCGAACCTGCCAACTGCTCCCGGAAAGTCCGGTAACTGCCCAGCTTGTCGGCAAATGTCGCGTAGGTGAATGGCTTGATGAGATATTGCACTACGCCGATGGACACAGCGCTGCGCACGATGGTCAGTTCCCGGACGGCTGTGATGGCGATGATGTCGGCGAAGACTCCGGCCGACCGCATACGGCGCGCGACGTCCAGCCCGTGCAGGTCAGGCAGGTTCATGTCCAGCAGCACCAGGTCCACGGGGGAGCCCGCGGCCGCGAACTCGCCAAGGATGCGCAGGGCCGACTGGCCATCCGGTGCAGTGCCCACCAACGTGAAACCTGCCAGCCTGCCAACATAGACCGAATGGGCGTCCGAGGCGATGGGCTCGTCCTCGACCACCAGGACGCGGATGTCTGTCATGGCTTCTCTTCCTCGGGAACCGGCGCAGGCAGCACAACATGGAACTGTGCGCCGCCGGGATTGCTGATGGACATCGTACCGTTGAGCCTCTGGACCGCCTGCCGCACCAAGGCAAGGCCGACGCCGCGGCCGTGACCCCCGCGGGGATCGTCCTTGGCCGACTTTGTACTGAACCCATACTGCAGCACATCGTCGATGGCAGCAGGGTCGATGCCGCTACCGGAATCGCGTACCGAGAATTCGACGGCGGCGGGTCCGGCGTCCACGGCCAGCTCCACCTTTCGCGGGAGATCGCCAACGGCGGCGGCGTCGATCGCGTTGTCCAGCAGGTTTCCGAGAATTGTCACCAGGTCCTGGATCTCCAATCCACGGACACCGGACCGTCCCGAGGTGTGTACCACCAACTCCACGCCACGCTCATGGGCTTCGGCGGCCTTGCCCATGACCAAAGCGCTCATCACCGGTTCATCCACTGAGGCCACCATGTCATCGGTGAGCTGCTGGCTTAGCTCGAGGTCTTTGGTGGCGAAGTCCAAGGCCTGGGGTGTGCGGCCAAGTTCCAGCAGCGAGACGATCATGTGCAGCCGATTGGCATGTTCGTGGGTCTGGGCACGCAAGGCGTCCGAGAGGGTCTTCATGGTCTGCAGCTCCGAGCCCAGGGACTCGATTTCCGTGCGGTCCCTGATGGTGGCTACGGTGCCGTAGACCGCAGGCTTCTGCCGGCTCCGCGGAGGAACAGGTCCAACGGCGGGCGCTTGGTTTACTACGAGGATCCTTGAGCCGGTCAGGTGTATTTCATCGTGGGCGGGCCGGCCGGATTCGAAAAGCGCTCGCAGGCTTCCACCCAAGGGGAGCTCCACCAGTCCCGGTGCCGCGTCAGGGGACCTGTCGGCGTCGGAAGGTTCCAGCCCCAGCAGTTCGGCCGCTTGGTCGTTGTACATCACGGCTTTGCCGTGGGTGTCGATCAGGATGACCCCTTCACGGACTGAATGCAGCACCGACTCGTAGTACGCGAACAGCTGCGCCAGCTGTTCCGGGCCCCAGCCCCGGGTAACCGAGCGAAGATAGCGGCCCAGGAGCCACGAAGCCACAGACCCGAAGAACAGCACCACCAAGGCGATGAGGCCGATCACGCCCAAGCGCTCGGCGACATCCGTATCCACTGTCCGGACGGTAATCCCGGCCGCCACCAGCGCTTTGACGTTGCCGCCTGCGTCCTTCACCGGAGCAATGGTGCGGACGGACGGCCCCAAGGTACCGGCGGTGACTTCCGTGAAGGTTTCGCCTTGCAGGGCCGGTTCGATGGTGCCGATGTAGGGCTTGCCGAGTTCCTCGCTGCGCGGATGTGTCCAGCGTGTCCGGTCCGGGGCCATGATGGTGATGAAGTCCGCGTCTGCATCGTCCATGACCTCAAGGGCATACGGCTGGAGAGCGGCTGAAGGGTCGGTAGAAGACGACGCCTCGAGGACCAGCGGATTGTTCGCAATGGAGGTGGCAATGGCGAGCATCCTGCCGCCGGCTTCGTCGTACGCGCGGTCCCTGGCCTCCAGCACGGAGAACGCCCCGAACACAGCCGTCAGCACCAGGACGAACAACAGGTTCGCCACAAACAAACGCCGGGCGATGCTCCAGTTGTGAAACACGTGGGCCTCCCATGACCAATATGACCGCAACGGTGATGTGTGTCACCAGCGGCTCAATGATGGATATCACACAAGGGCAGCGGATTGGACATCAGTGCAGGACCGCAGCGCCTTACACAGTATCCAGAAGGAGAATCCCATGACCTCTCAACGAGGAGAGTCGGCAGTAGCTGCCAAAGCTGGACGCAAGGGGCTCGATAAGTCGCATTACCTGTATATCGCGGTCATTCTGGCCGTCGTACTCGGAGCCGTCGTCGGCCTGCTGTTCCCCGAGGTCGGAAAGTCGCTCAAACCGCTCGGTGACGGCTTCATCAAGCTCATCAAGATGATGATCGCTCCGGTGATCTTCTGCACCATCGTCCTGGGCATCGGTTCCATCGCCAAGGCTGCCACCGTGGGCAAGGTCGGCGGTCTCGCCCTTGCCTACTTCGTTGCGATGTCCACGTTCGCCCTCGCCATCGGCCTGGTTGTCGGCAACCTCATCCACCCGGGCGAGGGCCTGAAGCTGACCCCGTACGATCCCAACAAGAAAGCCGCCACGGACAGCACCGCGGACTTCCTGCTGGGGATCATCCCCGGCGACATCCCCGTCCTGCCCACCCTGCTTGCTGCGATCCTGGTCGGTTTCGCACTCCAGCGGATGGGCAAAGAGGGAACTCCCATCCTTAACGCCATCGGCCACGGCCAGCGGCTCGTCTTCCGCATCCTCATCATGATCATGTGGCTGGCCCCAGTCGGAGCGTTCGGTGCGATCGCCGCCGTCGTCGGCGCAACCGGCGCCCAGGCAATCTTCAGCATGTTCACCCTGATGGTCGCGTTCTACATCACGTGCGCACTGTTCATCGTGGTCATCCTGGGCACGCTCCTCCGCGTTGTCGCCGGAGTCAATATCTTCAAGCTCATGAAGTACCTGGCCCGTGAGTACCTCCTGATCTTCTCCACCTCTTCCTCCGAAGCAGCCCTGCCCCGCCTCATCGCCAAAATGGAACACCTGGGCGTCTCCAAGCCGGTGGTCGGCGTGACGGTTCCCACGGGCTACTCCTTCAACCTGGACGGAACGGCAATCTACTTGACCATGGCGTCACTGTTCGTCGCCAACGCCATGGGCACTCCCTTGGACCTGGGTGCCCAGATCTCCCTCCTGGTCTTCATGATCATTGCTTCCAAGGGCGCCGCTGGTGTCACGGGTGCCGGACTGGCAACCCTCGCCGCCGGCCTCCAGGCGCACAAGCCCGAGCTCCTGGGTGGCGTGGGAATGATCGTCGGGATCGACCGCTTCATGTCCGAGGCCCGTGCGCTCACCAACTTCACCGGCAACGCTGTTGCCACCGTCCTGATCGGTACCTGGGTCAAGGAAATCGATAACGGCCAGGTGCGGCGGGTTCTCTCGGGCAGCGAGCCTTTCGACGAGCAGACCATGCTCGCCCACGGTGGCGGAGCCGAGGCCGCTCCTGAGCCCGAGGTTCGCGAAAAGGTGACTGTCTAGACAAAGACCATCACGTGGTTGAGGGCCGGCATCCCGCGGGATGCCGGCCCTCAACCATTTCGTCGACCGCAAGGAAGGCGGGAAAGCAACCTTCGACCTCAACTAGAGGGTCAAGGCTCAATCGCGGGACAAAGTCAAGTTCCCAAAAATACCGTGTCGGGCGCTGTAGCCTAAGTGGGTAGTAGCGCTGAAGCTGGGGGCCAGCGGCAGGGAAGATCGTCGTCGAAAGAGTGGTTAGATACGTGAGCATCGAACGTGGTTCAGCAACGCTGGAAGGCACAGAGCTCGATCTCGAAGACGCCATCATGGGGCCCACCGGCCGCCCTCACCGCGAATTCCCGGAACCCGCGCCGCTAGCCTCCCACGGCCCGGCAAGGGTCATCGCCATGGTCAACCAAAAGGGTGGCGTGGGCAAAACCACCTCCACCATCAACCTCGCGGCTGCGCTCGCGGAGTACGGTCGGCGCGTGTTGCTGGTGGACTTTGATCCGCAGGGGGCCCTGTCGGCAGGCCTGGGCGCCAACCCGCACGAGCTGGACCTCACGGTGTACAACGTCCTCATGGACCGCAAGGTGGACATCCGCGATGCCATCCAGCAGACCGGCGTCGAAGGCGTTGACCTCCTTCCCGCCAATATCGACCTTTCCGCAGCTGAGGTGCAGCTCGTCAACGAGGTGGCCCGCGAGCAAGTCCTGGACCGCGCCTTGAAGAGCGTGGAAGACGACTACGACGTCGTCCTGATCGACTGCCAGCCGTCCCTCGGGCTGCTGACCGTCAACGCACTGACTGCCGCGCATGGCGTGATCATTCCGCTGATCTGCGAGTTCTTCGCCCTGCGCGCCGTTGCCCTCCTGGTGGAGACCATCGAAAAGGTGCAAGACCGCCTCAACCCGCGCCTGCAGGTGGACGGCGTCCTGGCCACCATGTACGACGCCCGTACACTGCACAGCCGCGAAGTGATTTCGCGCCTCGTGGAGGCCTTCGGCGACAAGGTCTTCGAAACCGTCATCAAGCGCTCCATCAAGTTCGCCGACGCCACCGTGGCCGCCGAGCCCATCACCAGCTACGCGGGCAACCACATCGGCGCGGACGCCTACCGCCGCCTCGCCAAGGAACTCATCTCGCGCGGCGGCGCGCCGTAGCGGACGGTGGGACCGTCACTCGCCCCGACCGCGGAAGCGGACACCGCCGCTGAAGCCAAAACGCCCGACGCCGGTACCACCGAGGCCCGTAAGGCGGGCTTCGAGGTACGGCTGGCAAACTTCACCGGTCCCTTCGATCTCCTGCTGGGACTCATTTCCAAGCACAAACTGGATATCACTGAAGTGGCCTTGGCCACCGTCACTGACGAGTTCATCAAGTACATCCGGCGCCTCCAGGAGTTGGGGGAGGATTGGGCGCTGGATGAGGCCAGCGAATTCCTGGTCATCGCCGCAACACTCCTGGACCTCAAAGCGGCCCGTCTCCTGCCGGCCGGCGAGGTGGAAGATGCCGAGGATATTGCGTTGCTGGAGGCCCGCGACCTTCTCTTCGCTCGCTTGCTGCAGTACAAGGCGTTCAAACAGGTGGCCGGCCTCATGGGCGGGACGCTGGAGCTGGAAGCACGACGATTCCCTCGGCAAGTGGCCTTGGAAGGCCACTTCGCTGCACTGCTCCCGGAGCTCGTCTGGAGGCATACCCCGGAGCAATTCGGGGAACTGGCAGCCAAAGCACTCAAACCCAAGGACGCAGCGCCTTCCGAGGTCGGGTTGGAGCACCTGCATGCACCTCCGGTCAGCGTCAAGGAACAGGCCGAGATCATGGGCTACCGCTTGAAGCTGGGAGCGCCCCTGTCCTTCCAGACGTTGATCGCCGATGCCGAGACCACTTTGGTGGTGGTTGCGCGGTTCCTGGCGTTGCTGGAAATGTTCCGGGACCGGGTGGTCGCCTTCGAACAGCCCGAAGCCCTGGCTGAGCTGACGGTTCGTTGGACGGGCGACGACGCCGAATGGGACAGCTCAAGCCTGAGCGAGGAGTACGAGGTTTCCGGAAGCGAGGAAAACGGCAATGAGTGAACAAGAAACGGTCCAGGACGGTCTGGCGGAACTCGACGCCTTGCCCGGAGGGGCCCGGGCTGCGCTGGAGGCAGTCCTGATGGTCATCGATGAGCCGGCCACCTCCGAGGAGCTTGCCGCCGGGCTCAACGTCACGGTCGCCGTCGTCGAGGATTTGCTGCAGAACCTGCAGCGGGAGTATAGCGGCTATACTGTTAAAGCCCCGGACGTGGATGCTGTCGGCTTTGCCGATGCCAGCACTGCACCCCGGGGTTTTGAATTGCGGAACGTCGCCGGTGGGTGGCGAATCTATTCACGGGCGGATTTTGCCGACATCGTGGGCCGGTTCGTCCTCGAAGGTCAGACCACCAGGCTCACTCAGGCAGCGCTTGAAACCTTGGCGGTCATTGCCTACAGGCAACCGGTCTCCAGGGCCCGGGTTTCTGCTATTCGAGGCGTCAACGTTGATTCGGTGGTCCGGACTCTGACCCAGCGGGGTTTGATCGAGGATTCCGGAAACGATCCCGAGTCGGGGGCTGTCCTTTACCGGACTACCTCGTACTTCCTGGAACGGATGGGCATCGGCTCGGTGGCGGAATTGCCCCAGCTCTCGCCGCACCTTCCTGGCTTGGAAGGGATCGACGAGTACTACGACGCCAGCCGGATGTAGCCACGGGCACACGCCGGCGCTGCACCACAATTTCATACAGATTCACAGCACCTCATCAAGGGTGCACAGCGACAAGGGGCAGACGATGTCTGCCCGGCTGGCTAGTGTTGATTTCAACACCAAATGCCGGCCATTACTAACACTAGGACGGGTCATGACACAGGCGGGACGCCAGAGTTCACCACGTAACGGTTCGGGACGCAACAGTTCTGGACGCAATGAGGCAAAGGGCGGCAGCGGCCGCTCCAACGCCGGAGGCTTCTCCGGCCGCGGCGGCAGCGCCGGCGCCGGGAAGCGCAACTTCCCCCAGGGCGAGGGCCGCCCCTTCAAGGCTTCCAAGCCTCGCGAAGCGGCTCCCTTCGATCCCGACAACCCCACAACGGCCGGCGATTATGATCGCGGCCAGGCCGCCCGGCCCGCAAAGCCCTTCCGCAAGCCCGGCTCCAACAAGCCCGGCTTCGGTAAGGCTCCCGGAACTCCGGGCGCGTTGAAGCCCAAGGCGAAGCCGGCCAAGCAGTACGGCTCCAAAGCCTTCGGAAGCGAACGTTTCGGCCAGAACCTGGGACCCATCCGCAAGCCGGGCCGCAATCGCGGTCCCCGCCAGGAAGTCCCTCAGTCTGATCTTCACGATGTTGACGGCGTACGCCTGCAGAAGGTCATGGCTCAGGCCGGCGTCGCTTCCCGTCGTGTCTGTGAGGAAATGATCCTCGAAGGCCGCGTTGAAGTTGATGGCCAGGTCACCACCGAGCTCGGTATGCGAGTGGATGCCCAGACCGCCGTGATCCACGTTGACGGTATCCGCATCCAGCTCGATGAGACCCTGGTCTACATGGTCTTCAACAAGCCCAAGGGCGTCGTTTCCACCATGGAAGACCCCGAAGGCCGCCCTTGCATCAGCGACTTCCTGAAGAACAACAAGAACAAGGGCGAGCGACTGTTCCACGTCGGCCGCCTCGATGTCGCCACTGAGGGCCTGCTGCTGCTGACGAACGACGGCGAACTCGCCAACCGCCTGACGCATCCTTCGTATGAGGTACCCAAGACGTACCTGGTTCAGGTGCGCGGTCCCTTCCCGCAGGGCGTGGGCGCAAAGCTGAAGAACGGCGTCGAGCTTGAAGACGGCGTGGCGTCCGTGGATTCCTTCCGATTGGTGGATTCCACTCCCGGTCACGTCCTGATCGAGGTTGTCCTCCACTCCGGCAAGAACCGCATTGTGCGCCGCATGTTCGACGCCGTCGGTTTCCCGGTGGAGCGGCTCGTCCGTGTCAAGGTCGGTCCCATCGGTTTGGGTGACCAGCGGCAGGGCAGCATCCGCAACCTCGGCAGGCAGGAAGTCGGACACCTCCTGGCATCTGTAGGGCTCTAGGGCATGTCGGCATTCCGCACGCACGGCCGGGGCCACCTCGATGGCCCGGTCGTCGTTCTTGGTACTGGCCTGCTTGGGGCCAGCATTGGCCTCGGCCTGCGCGGACGCGGGGTTCCGGTCTTCCTTTTCGATCCATCGCCCACCAATCAGGCGGTCGCTGTGGATATCGGTGCAGGACGGCCTTTGGCGGAATTGGACGATCAACCGCAGCTGGTAGTCGTCGCTGCCCCGCCTGACGTGACGTCCGACGTCGTGGAGAAGGCGCTGGCGGACTACCCGTCTGCCGTCGTGGTCGATATTGCCAGCGTGAAAGCCACCATCCAGGCGCAGTTGCGTGAGCGAGGCGTGGATCTTTCCCGCTATGTGGGCACACACCCCATGGCCGGCCGTGAGAAGTCCGGTCCGGTCGCAGCCAGGGGTGAACTTTTCACGTCCATGCCGTGGGTTGTCTGCCCGTCGGAGGAAACGGCAAGCGAAGCCGTGCAGACCGCGCGCTCATTGGCCGGAGACCTTGGGGCAATTGTTTCGCAGTTCACGGCGGACGAGCACGATGAAGCCGTGGCACTGGTGTCGCACTTGCCGCAGATCATGTCCTCGCTCCTGGCGAGCCGCTTGCAGGGTACTCCTCTGCACGCGCTCTCCCTGGCGGGCAACGGACTCCGTGACACCACCCGCATCGCTGCCAGCGATCCCACCCTCTGGGTGCAGATCCTGGGCGGCAATGCGGAAAAGGTTGTCTCCATCCTGCACGGTGTCCGCGAGGACCTGAACCGTCTGATCGGCACGTTGGAAGAACCACTGGCGCCGGGTGCCCGGTTGGATCTTGCGCAACTCATCAGTGAGGGCAACGCAGGGCAGGCCCGGATCCCGGGCAAGCACGGCGGACCCCCGCAGGCATACTCGTGGCTCACCATCCTGGTGGACGACAAGCCGGGCCAGATCGCGCACCTCCTCACGGAGATTGGCGAGATCGGCGTGAACGTCGAAGACCTTCGGCTCGACCATTCGTCCGGACAGAACGTGGGCATGGTGGAGCTTTCCGTGCTGCCCAGCAAGCATGACCTCCTTGTTGAAGCTTTGACTGACCGTGGATGGCGGGTACTCCAGTAATGACGCGTGAATTCTTTGGCCCTGAGACGGTCGCCCGCCCCGGTAAACCGCTCGTGATTGCGATCGACGGCCCTTCGGGATCGGGCAAGTCCAGTGTCAGCAAGGAAGTTGCCCGCCGTTTGAAGCTGGCGTACCTCGATACCGGCGCGATGTACCGCGCCCTGACGTGGTATTGCCTGAAGACGGGCGTCGATCTCCAGGACGGTGCGGCAGTGGAGCAGGCCTCCAAGACCATGCCCTTGGAGATCAGTACCAGCACTGCCACGGAGTATGTTGCCGTGGATGGCACGGACATCACGGACGAAATACGGGATCCCATGATCTCCTCCTCCGTAAGCGCCGTCGCTACAACCCTTGGTGCCCGCACCGAATTGATACGCAGGCAACGCGAACTGATCGATCAGCACCACCGCCGCATGGTGGTGGAGGGCCGCGACATCACCACCGTCGTCGTTCCCAATGCCGAGGTCCGCATGCTCCTGACCGCCAGTGAGGAAGCAAGGCTCCGGCGTCGTGGAATCCAGTTGGGCGGCACGCAGAGCAAGGAACAACTCGCGGTCCAGGTGATCCAGCGCGATGCCAAGGACTCCACCGTGGTGAACTTCACCCAGGCCGCAGATGGCGTGGTGACCCTCGACTCCTCGGACCTCAACTTCGATGAAACGGTGGAGACCGCCCTCGCTATTGTCAGCAAGGTCATCTATGGCGACTAAGAACCCTGTTCCGGGTACCGTCATCCCTGCCCGGTGGACCCGTCTGTGGAGCCGCCCGGTCGGGTGGATCCTGGACCACGTCGTCTACCGGACGGCAGTGACGGGCAAAAGCAATGTCCCCGCAGCGGGGCCGGTGATCTTCGCGGCGAACCACATCAGTTTCCTGGACGGTCCAGTCATGTTCGGCGCCTCACCGCGGCCCATGCACATCCTGGTCAAGAAAGAGATGTTCGCTGGTTTCCTTGGAAGGGTCCTGAAAGGCTCCGGCCAGATTCCTGTGGACCGGACCGGTGACCGTGCAGCCCTGCATACCGGCAAGAAACTGCTCGACGCCGGCCGTTGCGTCGGTATCCTCCCGGAAGGAACCCGGGGGAGTGGCTCGGCAGAAAGCATCAGCAGCGGAGTGGCCTGGCTTGCCCTGAACTCCGGTGCAACAGTTATTCCGGTCGCTATCCTCGGAACCCGCCAAGGTGGCGAGCATCGCGACCATATCCCCAAACCACGCCGCAAGCTGCATGTCAGCTTCGGCGAACCCGTCACGGTGAAGCGCCGGAAGGGCGAACCGGGGCGTGTTTCAATGGACAGGGCGGCCGCGGAAATCCGTGATGCCCTGGCAGAACACGTCCAGGACGCCATCCGGGCCACGGGGCAGGCCCTTCCCCAGGAGCCTGGGCCCGGGGCAACTACTCCGCATCACCGCCAAACAGCAGTAGCCGGGACGCCGGCAGACCACCACTAAGGAAAGTGCAATGAGCGATACGACTCAAAAATCCGGCCTCCACGGAGCCGGCGACGACGAATACACGCCCACCGGCACCGACCAGGTGGCTGAAAACCTGGCTGCCTTGGACGATGACGAAGCTGAACTTCGCGCTGCCACCCTCCGGGCAGGCCTGGACGATTACGATCTCGACGACGATGACGCCGCTCTCCTGAGCGGGGACTACGACGACGAAGGCGATGAAGGTCCGCTCAAACTGGACCCCGTCCTGGCCATCATCGGCCGCCCGAACGTCGGCAAGTCCACCTTGGTCAACCGCATCCTGGGCCGTCGCGAGGCAGTGGTTGAAGACACCCCCGGTGTGACCCGCGACCGTGTCATGTACTCCGCCCGTTGGAACGGACGCAATTTCACCCTAGTTGACACTGGTGGATGGGAGCACGACGCCAAGGGCATCCACGCCCGTGTGGCCGAGCAGGCCGAAATGGCCGTGGAGCTCGCCGACGCTGTTCTTTTCGTGGTGGACTCCGCCGTTGGCGCCACTGCCACGGATGAAGGCGTCATGAAGATGCTGCGCAAGAGCAAGAAGCCGGTCATCATGGTGGCCAACAAGGTGGATGACTTCGCCCAGGAAGCTGACTCGGCAACGCTGTGGGGCCTTGGCTTCGGTGAGCCGTACCCTGTCTCCGCCCTGCACGGCCGCGGTGTCGCCGACCTCCTTGACCACGTCATGGACACGCTGCCCGAGTTCTCCCTGGTAGATGGTGTGGAGCGCTCCGGCGGTCCCCGCCGTATCGCCCTGATCGGCCGCCCGAACGTTGGCAAGTCCTCGCTGCTGAACAAGCTCGCGGGCTCCGAACGCGTAGTCGTCGATCCGCTGGCCGGAACCACACGTGACCCGGTGGACGAATTCATTGAACTCGGTGACCGTACATGGCGTTTCGTGGACACCGCAGGTATCCGCCGCCGCCAGCACATGGCACAGGGCGCCGACTTCTATGCGTCGCTCCGGACGCAGGCCGCGCTCGAAAAAGCGGAGGTCGCCGTCGTGCTCCTTGCCGTGGATGAGGTCCTCAGTGAGCAGGACGTCCGTATCCTGCAACTGGCGATTGAGTCCGGGCGTGCGCTGGTTCTCGCCTTCAACAAGTGGGACCTGCTGGACGACGAACGCCGCCGCTACCTGGAACGTGAGATCGAGCAGGACCTGGCCCACGTTGAATGGGCGCCGCGGGTCAACATCTCCGCTAAGACCGGCTGGCACAAAGACCGTCTGGTCCCTGCGCTGGACACGGCCTTGGAAAGCTGGGACCGCCGTATCCCCACCGGCAGGCTCAACGCGTTCCTGGGCGAACTGGTTGCGGCACACCCGCACCCTGTCCGCAGCGGCAAGCAGCCGCGCATCCTGTTCGGCACCCAGGCCTCCAGCCGTCCGCCGAAGTTCGTGCTCTTCACCACAGGCTTCCTGGACCCCGGATACCGTCGCTTCATCACCCGCCGCCTGCGCGAAACGTTCGGCTTCGAGGGCACGCCCATCGAGGTCAACATGCGCGTTCGTGAGAAGCGTGGCAAGAAGCGCTAAATGAGACGGGCATCACAGCCAACTTTGGCTGTGATGGCGTTGGCACCCTCCAACTTCGTGTAAGCTTTTGGAGGTGGTTCGGCCGGACTGCTTAGGTGAGACTCTTCGGAGGAAAACCTAGGCGGAGAACGGTGGAACCAGCGGGCTGTAGCGCAGCTTGGTAGCGCACTTGACTGGGGGTCAAGGGGTCGCAGGTTCAAATCCTGTCAGCCCGACCAGCAAGAACCGCTCCATCACTGGGAAGTATCCCGGAGGTGGGGCGGTTTTTTGTTTAAGCTCCACTCGAAACAGGGGCTTGTGTGTGCAGCGTGCGTGCACCATCTTTTTTGGCTGGCACCATCGCCGCCGCCTTCTCCGCAGCGTTTGAAGCAGCCGAACCTATGAGGTGCCCATACGTGTCCGATGTGATCGTGATTGATGAGTGCCTGAGCAGCTTCTGAACAATGGCGATGTCTTCACCCGATGACAGAAGCAAGGAAGCGTACTCGTGCCGCTGACCGTGGAAAGTCAGCTTGGGAAGCCCTGACTGCACCCGCAGTTTCTCGAATAGCCGTGTCGCGTACTGAGGCTTGAGTGGTCGCCCATCCTCCATGGTGAACACTTAGCCACTGGGGGAGTAAGCCTCCTGGCCGGCGTCACGCTCCTGGTCCTGCTGGATCCTCCAAGCCACCAGCGCCCCTACGGCCCGTTCGCTGAGGTCAATAGTGACGTAGCTGTCTTCGGTCTTGGTGTCGTTGTCCAGAACGCGCCCGTCTGCCTGCACGCGGTTGTTTCGGATGCTCAACTGCCTGCGCGCTAGATCAACGTCGATCCATCGCAGCCCGACTAGTTCACCGCGGCGCAGCCCCGTGAATGTCGCCAGCTCGAACAAGGCCCCGAGCCTGTGAGTTGCAGCGATGTCCAGGAAATGCCCAACCTGCTCTGGCTCCCACGCCTTGATGCGCTTCTTGTCCACCTTTGGCAGTTCAAGCTCAGTGGCGGGGTTGATGTCGATGCGCTGTGACCGGGCAGCAGCCCGCAGGGACGCTTGTAGGACCGCGGCGATACGTCTGACGGTAACGGCGCCCCTGCCTGCCTCAGAAAGGCTCCTGAGGAAGTCGTTAAGGTGATAGCGGCGGATGTCGGAGAGCATCATGCGGCCCAGTTCAGAGCCCTTGATGTCATTGCGTATGTACCGGGCGTAGTTGTCATAGGTGGTGGCCCGGATGCCCTTGCCGGTGTCCCTGTGTCGTTCAAGCCAGCCGTCCAGATAATCCCCGTACCGTTCCGTGTTTCGCTTTACGAATGTGCCCTGATCCAGTTCGCGAGCGACTTTGTTTCGGGCTTCACGTGCGGCTTTCTGAGTAGGGAAGCCATTCTGCCTAATCTGCCGTCTCTTGCCCGTGGAAGGATCAACACCGGCTGCGACATAGAACCCCCACGTTCCGTGCTTAGGATCTGAAGCCAGCTTCGGGCATTTGGTGCCGTACTGCTTCTTGTTCTCGTCCCGGCAACCGCAACGCCGAAAGATGTCATTTGCCATCTCGTCTCATTCCTTTGGATCGCCTTCGGTTCTAACTTGCTCGTAGATTTCGCGGAGGTCTTCTGGAAACTCCCAAACAGGAATGTTGGCTTTCTCCATCTCCAAGCGCTTGTTGTACGCCCTCTTAACCGCCTGGACGGCGACGCCCTCGTAGGACTCAGCTTCGCGGCTGCGTCGTTCTGCCTCTAATGCGGCCTGCTCCATCAAGTCTCTTGGACTTGATCCTGCGGAGTACTTCGAATCATCGACGCCCGCGAGCGTGGCTCGGGCGGAACGCAAGGAGTAGTGTGCCGCCTTTTCGAGTCCTCTAACTGAAAGCGTAAGCTCTAGCAACGAACCAAGCCCTGATTCCTGGCCCTCGCCGTCAAAGCAAAATTCCTCGGCGGCATCGACAGATAGTTCTAGGTCGTTTGGCGTGACATGTATCGCGGTCGCCGCATCAAAGGGGGAGTAGATCAATGCGAGGGGCGGGATATGTAATATACGCGCGATGATCAGCACTTCTTGGAGCGATACTGTCTCCTTTCTTCCCGACTCGATATTGGCGATTGTGCTTCGAGGAATCGGATAGCCGGCTGCTTCGCAGGCCGCGCTCAGGTCCTGAGCCGACATGGAAGCTAGCTTCCTAGCTGACTGAATGTTCTTACCAACGCGGGCGGCTACTGATGATGCCCATTGACGTGGTTCAAGTTGTCCCATAGAAACACAATCTCATGCCCTCTTGTGCTTTCGCAACACCCATGGTTACCATTGTTGTGGAGGGACATCCTGATAGAAAGTTGTCCCACAGGAACACAAGGAGGTTGAGATGGCGATTACGTACTCACCAGAAGTCGAACGGATCCTAACCAAAGCAACAGCCACCGTTGACGAGTTGGCCGTCCTATTGGGGATCGGTCGCCGGCAGGCTTACGAAGCTGTTCAGCGGGGCGACATCCCGTCCATTCGGTTAGGGAACCGGATCCTCATCAGCACCAGGGTTATCAACCAGATGCTCGACACGGGAACGGTTACAACTCAGGTTGCCTAATGGCTACCACGGTCAGGAGCACCACGGGCACAGCGCCCCTTGTTTTTGACCTCGTTGGCCCGGACTTGGTGCTGATCGTGTTGGAAGACGGATCACAGCAGCTA
The DNA here is from genome assembly GCF_042786555.1 of Paenarthrobacter sp. NPDC056912. NCBI lineage: Bacteria > Bacillati > Actinomycetota > Actinomycetes > Micrococcales > Micrococcaceae > Paenarthrobacter > Paenarthrobacter sp. NPDC056912. The sequence continues at coordinate 119,682 of NZ_JBHUCD010000014.1, read as the reverse complement.
TACCGGACCAGCGAAATACTCGCGGCTATCAGCCCACCAAGCTGACGCGAAATCCCTATACCGCCCTCTGAGGGGGGAGCGGAACAGGACGCAATACAAAATCCATCACAGTCTGACAATCCAAAGGCCTCAATCAAATGAATAGCACCGTAGACACCCATGTCCGTATGACGATGGACCAGGCTATCAAGCTTGCCGCGTTCGTTGTCGAAATCCGCCCGGAATGGAAGGCGGCCCCAATCAGAGGCCTTCTCCAAGCCCACACCTACGGTAGCGGCGGAGTAACCGTAATGGACGTCGAGGAACTAACGCGCCGCACCGTCGCGGAAGCGTTCACCTCCACGCAGGAACAACTGACGAAGCTACCCACGCAATAGCAAGCAGCACAACCGTTCGGCCCCTGAGAGCAGCAGGGGCCGAACACCAGAACAAACTCATAAGCCAGTCACAAGACGACTAGGACAGCGAATGCCGAATGACCCACTGCTCCCAACACCCCCGTCATGGAAACCCCTAGACCTCACCGCATACCTCAACGGCGCTCACAAACCGCTAAGGCCGTCAATCATGGCTAGGACTGACGGGAGGTGCCTGCTCTACGCCGGCATGGTTCACGCCTTCAACGGTGAATCCGAATCTTGCAAGAGCATGACCGCCCAAGCCGAAACGGCCCGGCAGGTCATGAGCGGGAATCGTTGCGTGTACATCGACTTCGAATCCGATGCCGCATCAGTAATTGCCCGCCTGTTGATGCTGGGTGCTAGCCCGGAGGACATCAAAGACAACCTGGACTACATTCGGCCCGATGTAGACCCGGTATCTTTTGCCGATGAGAACTCAGAGTGGCAACAACTCCTGAGAAACAAGTACACCTTGGCTGTCATTGATGGCGTAACTGAGGCCTTCGCGGTCTTTGGCGTGAAGTCGATTGATAACGATGAAGTGACCGCATGGGGCCGGAAGGTTCCACGCCAGATAGCTGCCAGGACTGGTGCCGCGGTGGTGGTCGTGGATCACGTAACGAAGTCCGCGGAGGGTAGGGGGCGTTTCGCTATCGGTGCTCAGGCCAAGATGTCGTATCTAACGGGCGCCGCGTACATGGTGGAAATCATCAGCCCTGTAGGCGTGGGAATGATCGGCAAGGTAGCCCTGCGAGTAGGTAAAGACAGGCCAGGCCAGGTCCGCCCTATGTCTGGTGAGTGGCGCAAAAGTGATCGCACGCAAGAAGCAGCCATAGTGACGATCGATTCAACCATTGCCAACAGGATCCTGTTCACTGTCGATCCACCACAGCGGAAGTCTGACGGCAACAGCTTGCCAGTCGAGCTGATGGAAGCGATTTCGAAGTGCGTCGAAGAATCAGCAACACCACCAAGCTTCCGCAAGATCAATCAGTTGGTTTCTGGCAAGGACGAGACCAAACGCGCAGCCATATCACTACTCGAAGCAGACGGATACCTAAGCATCATCACTGGCGCCCGTAACGCTCACGAGCATCACCTAATAAAGCCCTTTAGGGCTGAACCTTCAACAGAGCTGATCGCAGCGTGAGTGTAAGCGTGTCCCGTTCTAAAGAAACGGAACGGGACACACACACTCAGACACTCCCCAGTGTGCCGGGACACGGTGGGGACACAGTGGGACACGGTCACACACTCAAAAATGGGATCTTCTTTCCGCCGCCGATGTTGCTCAACTCAACACAGACCAAAGCGACGGGACTGACCGAGTCTGAGGCGCTGCAACACCTATCGGACCTCCACACCGAGCTTGTGCAGGTCTTACTTGTGCAGCTTTCGGATTCCATCGACACCAACCAGCCAACGAACCGAGGGGACGCGGCGGCGGAATGAATCAACAACAAATGACCGACGCTGAACTAGCTGAGTACTGGAAGCGGCAAACGATCCACTACCGCAACCTCTCCAACACCTACCTACAACAGCTCCTGGCAACGAAGACCAATCCTGAACGCCACTACGGGAAAACAACGCTCCACAAAGATCCCGTGGGCAACCAAGCAGCAACCAACGTAGACCGCGAACGCAAACACCTGAAAGGCCGACCATGAGCTACGACTACGAGCCCAAAGTTCTACAGCAATGGGATTGGCCCGCCCAAGCCGAAACCTACCGCCTCAAGTTCGAACACTCCCAACAGGAAGCCACGCACTGGATGCGCCGTGCACAAGCTGCTGAGGCCCAACTGTCGATGTACCAAACCCGTGGAAGGACCGCAGTATGAGTGCCAGCGACTTCCTATCTGATCCGCGAGTAGCCGGGCACCTTGACCCCGAAGTGCTCGCCTACCTCCAAGGCAACCAGCCGCCAGAGAGCGCTACAGCGGACGAAGAAGCCGGTCACTGGATCGCCCACGCAGTCGCTTTGCTCCAACAGATCCAAGGGCTTAGGCAGCGCGTAAAGGAATTGGAGGCGGACGCATGACACGCCACCCGTATGGATCCCTTGAGTACTGGCAGAAAATTGCAGGCACTAGGCAGGACATCATCAATCGGGCGCACAAGAAGCTCGACCTCCTGCAACAGGAGTATGACGCCGTGGAGGCTGAACTGCGGAGCTGCGTTGAGGGGCGCCAGTGACAGGACAGGCTCCCGAGCTGCCGGCAATCGAGCTACTACGAACCGTCGAATCACATGATCGCAAGGCAATTACGAAAGCCCTGAACAAACTCATTCCCAGGCATACGGAATGGGTGGTTGCCTGCCTAGCGGTCGTCGCGTTGGTCAACATCAAAGAGCAGCACGGCGCGGACTGGCCAGAACATTTCATCCCATCACTTGAGGCCTACGCCAAGGAGGCAACGTGACAGCCCCAAGACGCCCGCCAGAGGCCTACGTTCACGGCATAGCTGGTCCTGTCGTTATTGTTCCCGCGAGGGTCTGTGCATGGCTTGAACGGCACGCCCACCTCAACGAAGTCCGCATACAAAACCGCGGGGCAGATGCCGAAGTAGACGCAGTACTAGTCGCCCTCCGAGTCGCTGCACTCACATGGCGTAATGCCGCAACCGGAAGCCCCGTAGCCGTAAAACCGGAAGCGACCGCAGACTTAAATCAGTGGCTAAGTACTACGCAAGCTGCCGACATTCTCTACATCACAGACCGGGCAGTTCGCCTCGCCATAGCCGAGAAACGCCTACCAGCAACACAAGTCAACGGACGATACCGAATCGCCCGCGAAGACATCCAACACTTCGCCGCAGCCAAAGCGGCACAAGCAGCATAAGGACAAACACCATGAGTTTCATCGACACCCCTGACGGGCGACGAGCCCAGCAAATCCAGAACCGCTTCCAGGGATCACTAGAGCAGATCCGCTCGAACGATCACCTCACACCCGAGGGCAAGAAGGAACAGATCGCATCCGAGTACAACGGCGTTGTCCAAGCTCTAGGCCAGATCAAGGACTCCTTCAACTCAGCCAAGACCTTGCGCACTCACGTTCTACGGCGTGACCTGTTCGGCAACACAACCCCATCCGATGCCCAGACCGCCATAAGCTTCCGTGATGCGCAAGACCGCGTGAGTTCCCTCGGACAATTCGACCAAGAGAAAGCGCTCAAGCTCCTTGATCAGGCTGAACTATCCGGTGACACGGTGATGGTCAAGGCACTCATGCAACAGGCCATCGAACACTCATGGGATCAGGTAGCCAACAGCTACGCGGAGAGGCACCCGTTCTACGGTGACAAGCTCAAAGAACTACTGTCCCTCCAAACACCCAAGGGAATCTTCACCAACCAGGACTCGTGGGAGAAGGGGACACTACTCAACGTCCAAAAGCCCGAAGAACTCGGCTTCGGGTAACAGGCAACCCCAGCACCCAGGGGGAGGCCCCCCGAGCCCTCTTGCTAAGCCCCGCAGGGTGTAGGCGTAATCTCTCCCCGGCATTTTTTCCCAAATCAAAACCTGAACCAAAAGGAAAAACATTGACCAGCTATCTTTCCCCCAACGAACAGTCCCGCCGCCGCATCGCGAAGATGCTGGCAGCTAAGGCACGCGCCGATGTAGCCGAAGCTGTTGCCGAGGGCGTCCCGCTCTACCACTACGACGGCAACAACAAACTCGCCAACGTCGAAACAATCAAGTCTGACAATCCGGCAACAGGATTCACCTACACGTACGACGAAACCGGCAGGCTTGCAGACATCCAACCTGCACCCCAGTCATGACTGTCAAACCTGTGGCTCACTACATGACACTGAAAGCAATCCGATCCCCAAGCGGACACGGCTATCAACATGCGGCTCAATGCACGTGCGGATGGGTCGCGATCAACGTCATGGAGTGGATGACACAAAGAGATGCCAGAGCGCATGCCAAGGCATCAAATGACTAGCGACCCGACCGGCCCCAGGGGTGGCGGGTACCCCCTCGACACGCCTTAGTCCCAACCCGCCGGGGAGGGGAAAAAAACCTCCGGAGGGTTCAAAGGGTTTTTGAACCCTCTCTGTCTTTCAAAAATCACCTACGCAGCCCGCTTATGGCGGGCTTTTTTGTACCCAAAATCAGACAAGGAGCCATCTTTGGCTATCGCAACAACCCCCCTTGGTTTCCAGAAGCCAGACGGCAACGAGCTTGTGCGTAACGGTAACGACACCATTGCGTTGAATGCGCAGAAGTCCCAGGAACTCTTCGTGAATGCCCGTGCCCGACTGGCTTCTTTGGAAGCCAAAGCTGATTTCACGGGTGACCCTCTTGAATTGAATGACTCTGCGGTTGCTGAAACGCTCACCACGGGTGTGGAATCGCAGGCCGCGCTTGAGGCTCGTCTGGAAGTACAGGTGCCGCCAGTTGTCGCCGGGGTGATCGCGACCGACCCAACAGTTCTCGAATCGGCGGCGACAATGGCGGCGTCTACTGCTGGGCTTGTCCCAGTGTTTAAGTCATCTACCGCGTACACGGCGGGGCAAAAGGTCATCGCTCCAAGCGGCGACGTGGTTGCGGCGAAAGTCAACTTCACGTCCGGAGCCTCCTACAGCATTTCCAACTGGAATCCATCCACGCAAGACGGGCGCATAGGGACACTTGAGTCAATCAAGTGGCAGCGCGGAGAACTTCCTGCCAGCACCAACTTGGACACCATGTACAACGCCACGGAGGTCGGTGCATGGAAGATCAGTACCGCCCCAGCCGCGAACAGCATCACAGGGCTCCCCGCTGGTGAAAACGCGCTCGGAGTTTTCACCTTAGATCCTGGCATCGGGTTCCAGACGTACCGCACTTATAGCACCGGCAAGTTCTGGGTTCGTTCACTCTCATCTGTCACCTCGCACACGTGGACGGCTTGGAAAGACCTGAACATTGATGCAGTCCCGCAAAAAGGCAACATCGCCAACAGTACGGACCTGAACGCCATGTACACCGCCGCGCACGAGGGCGTTTGGAACGTGGCATCTTCTACTGCCGCGGCTACGATGACGAACCTTCCCGAAGCTCGTGCCGGAAAAATTCACGTCTTCAACATTGCTGGTGGCAGCATCGCTGCGCAGTGGTTCATGACCTACGCTGGCGGGCTCTGGTATAGGTCCGTGGCAAACCTGACAGGACCAGTCTGGAACGCCTGGACGAACCTCATTGCAACCGCGCCCGTTCCCGTGGTCACAGAACCAGGCCTCAAGCACCAGGTCCGCGCCAACACCGCCAAGGCTGTGTCTGGTGGGCCACTTGGCACCGGCGGCAAGCCGTTCATTATTCTGCGGTTCGATGACTGGCACACCGAGTTCGGAACCAATGTCGCCCCTATCCTGCAGTCCTATGACATGCCGTGCATAATGGCGTGCACCGTGGACATGGTGGCGGCGTCCGTTGGGGCCGCGCAGATCCAGTCATGGCATGTGAATGACGGCTTTCAAGTCGTCAACCACTCCTACTCCCATGGGCCGGCGTCCACAGACGCGCAACTGGTGCACGAAATTATCGAGTCCGCAGACGCGCACGAAACGAATATGCCAGCGGTGAAGATTCATACCTGGACCATGCCAGGCACTGGCGCAGGAACACCTTACGGCGGATACATTGATTCCACTGAGGAAGCCGCCTACAACACGACCGCGGGAAAGCTGCTCTACTCTAGGCACGGCCACGTTGCTGGCGCCCGCGGTGGCTGGCTCCCTCGGCAGGGTGGGATTGTTGACGGTCAGGGACACACCACGTTCGAGTCATCAACGGTGGCCGCGTTCCAAGACTTGGTGAACTCGGCAAAGAAGGCCGGCGCGGTGAGCTTGACGATGATGGCGCACCCCGGAGTGTTGGGCACGGCGGGGAAGATGTCTTGGGCGGACTTCGGGACGTGCATGGCGTGGCTCGCTGGAGAGCGAGACGCCGGGAACCTGATGGTTGGAACAGCCACGGGCATGCTGGCTCTGGACTCCACAACCAGCTACCGGCACAACCTGCTGACTGGCGTCTTCAACTCACTGGACGGCTGGACTGGTTCCGGATGGACGGTCGGCGGCGGGTTCGCGACGTCGCCTGCCTCCACCGCGACTCTGTCCACCACCGGAAGGTGGGACGCCTGCCCATCGGTAAAGGGTGGTGCCCGCGAAGTTTATGTGCGCGTTAGGTCGTCCGCAGCAAACAGTGTGAAGGTGCGGTTGAGTACGGTCTCGACTGTCCTCACGAAGGAGAAGACTTTCGCCGTTCCTGGTGATGGCGCATGGCACGATCTGCGGATCTTCTTCAGCGTCCCCCACAGCGCAGACGTTGGAGCGAGCATCTACATCAACTCCACCACTGGAGTTACGTTCGACGTACAGCAAGCCAACATGTACGCGGTTTAACCAACTTCAGTTGTGGCCCCGGTAGATCGGCGAGTCGGGGTCATTCGGATCGTTGGCGATGTTCTCGCGCATGATCTCCATTTCCCACTGCTCAGTCTCGTGCGACGGCGGGACCCTCACCGGGTTGGGATTGCCGTTTTCATCGTATTCCGGGTAGGCCACAGGCTTGTTTTGCGCTTTAGTCATGAGCCAATCCTAGACGTGTAGGGGAGTTGCGCCCGTAGCTGGATCAAGTAGCTACGGGCGCAACCACTTACTGCTGGTGGTTCTGGACTGCTCTACAACAGAGCATCCAGAGTCTTGACGCCGGACATGGACAGGATCGAAAGGACCGACAACCCAAGATTAACGAAGCCAAAGACTGCCAATCCATAGGTCCAAACTCTGACGCTCTCAAGCTTTGTCAAGAAACGCTTTGTCTTTGGCTGAATGTAGTGCCTAGCTGGATCATTCTTGTAAATGTAAGCCAACTGATTTGAGTAGTCCACTGCGCTAACACTCAAGCCCATTTCACGTTCCAAGGCATGCATGGCGATCATCTCGTTCCACAAATACATCCGGTGCTTCCGCATCAGTTGTATGGAAAGAACCGTGATGGCTGTTCCGAGAAGTGCTGATATTAATCGGGCAAACGAAGTGCTTTCGTGTCCAAGCGCAATAGTCAGCAGGAACGCTTGTGCAGTCAACGCCAAAGCGGGCGACTGCCACAGTAGGCCATCGCGATGACCCACACGAGCCGTCAACGCCTCGTATACAACAACGTGCTTCTGGTTCTGAAACTCCCAGGAGTTGTCGGCACTTCTAAACGTCAACGGCATGGGCAAATACTATGCGACCAAACCCAGGAGAAGCCTTTGTTACATCGTGCCCTCAAGGCGCCGATGCCCTATGGGGGGTGCACATACCTTATGGGAACTCGGCAACACCACCGATGTTGATCACCTTCGCTGTTCAGACGACCTGCGGTATTGACGGCTGTCTTGGATGGCAGCTTTAGGCCCGAGGACTTCGGCATCCACAACGAGAGTTCCAACTACTAGCAAGCAGTGCGCCTTTGTGGAGGGCCGGCCTGAATGGACTCAGTTGAAGGCCTCAGTGGGAATTTCTGGGGTCGGCAGGAGCCGTGGATTACCAATGGCATCCCAGCCCACTACGTAGTCGCGCTTTTGCTTATCCATTACAAGTCTTGACGGGTAGTTCTGCATTGGATCAGGGCCCAAAGAACGGAGCGAGTAATTCCCTTCGCCTGGGCCGCTCTCCAAAAGAGTCCCCTCGATCCGCAGTGGTTGTCTCACGAGCACTCCTGTCTCTCCTCCAACATCAACAGACCAAGCAGACGACGCGACAACAATGCGAGCCCTGTCTGGCGCATGAGTTGCCCGAATCCAATCAGAAACACGGCAACCCACAGCGAGGAAAGAGTGACTTGAGTTGCTTACTGAAAGCTCTATGTGGCTCTGGCGCCGAGTCAGTACGGCATTGCTTAGATGGGCGAATCCTAGACCGGGGTTAACTGCGAGCGGTTGCGTGCCAGCGTTCTCGAACCTGACCCTGAAGATTGCAAAAAGCCAAGAGCTATCATCCGGACCCTTCTGGAACACTGCTCCTGGCTCAACCACGCTAAACACGGGATCGTCGTAGCTATCGGAACGTGCGTATGCGCAGGCTTTAGGGCCGTTCTCATCACGATCAAGAGTGAAGAAGACCGAAGGCGCGTTCGTTTCCATGCGCGCTCGGATTGCTTCGGCTGTCATGACTTCCGACTGTTGCGCCTGTTCTCGTGCTAACTCTAGTGACGCGTTGGCGACCGTAACTGCTCGTTCGCTTGCGTCGGCGGACCGTTTCGCCTCGATGAGTGCCTTGCGGGTCAATACGGCTTGGATGGCAATGACAACCGCTGAAGCCATCGTGGCCACCGCAGAAACAGCGGTTGCTATTGCAGCGATCATCGTCCAATAAGTGGATGGTTCCATTTTTACCCCCATGGCTAAAGTTCTCGGTCAGTCTCCCACGGATTGACCGCTCTTTAGCGCAGGGACCGATTGATTCTGCCGGCTGATTTCGGCACAAATGACTAGCCCGCTCATGGCGGGCTTTTTCATGCCCTGAAACAGGCTCCGTCTGTCTCTTGGGCTTCGAAAGAGGTGGTCCCAATCGCGGATCGATCTATAAGTATCGCCCTTGAGGCGAAGGTAACCGACTTTGTATCGGGGATGAAAACAGCGGCGAAGTCCGCGGAGGACTTTTCCTCTCGTGTGGGCGACTATGCCAAACGCAATGCTGAGGATTTGGATCGTGTTGGCAAGGCGGGCATGGTCATGGGCGGCACGCTTTTGGCGGGTGTTGCTTTGGCGATCAAGTCTTATGCGGAGTTTGATAAGCAGATGTCTGCGGTGCAGGCGAGCACGCATGCGACTGCGGGTGACATGGATTTGATGCGTCAGGCTGCGATTGAGGCCGGCGCGGATACTGCGTTTTCTGCGACTGAGGCTGCTCAGGCTATTGATGAGCTGGCGAAGGCTGGCGTTTCGACTAAGGACATCTTGAATGGCGGGCTTAAGGGTGCGTTGTCGTTGGCTGCGGCTGGTTCTTTGGAAGTTGCTGAGGCGGCGGAAATTTCGGCGTCAGCTCTTACTCAGTTCAAGTTGTCTGGCGATAAGGTTCCGCATCTGGCTGATTTGTTGGCTGCTGGTGCTGGTAAGGCGCAGGGGTCGGTGCATGACCTTGGTATGGCTTTGAATCAGACGGGCCTTGTTGCTGCGTCTACTGGGTTGACGATTGAGGAAACCACTGGCGGGCTGGCCGCGTTTGCTTCTGCCGGGTTGATTGGTTCCGATGCTGGCACGTCCATGAAGACGATGCTGCAACGCCTCACACCTCAGTCTAAAGAAGCGGCTGAAAAGATGGCCGAGCTGGGCATCTCTGCCTATGACGCTCAGGGCCAGTTCATCGGGCTGTCTAAGTTCTCGGAGAACTTGAAGACCTCGATGCGTGACCTTACCCCGGAAGCCAGGAATGCGGCGATGGGTGTGATATTCGGTTCTGATGCGGTGAGAGCCGCGAACGTTCTGTATGAACAGGGCGCAGCGGGGATCGAGGACTGGACCGAAAAGGTCAATGACGCCGGGTACGCTGCGGTCACTGCCTCAATCAAGCAGGACACGCTTGCTGGTGATCTTGAGAAGCTGGGCGGCTCGTTCGATTCGGTTCTGATCAAGGGCGGCTCTGGCGCGGCTCAGGCATTGCGTGGGTTGGTGCAAGGCGCTGAGGATCTGATCGATGCTATCGGGAAGATACCAACCCCGATCTTGAACGCTGCTGTTGGTATCGCCGGCATGGCTGGTGGTGCATTGCTGTTGGGCGGCGCTTTGCTGACCGCGCTTCCTCGTCTTGTTGAGTTTCATGCCTCGTTGAACAGGATCGCACCGGCTGGGTCGAGGGCTCGGACGGCCATCACGAATGTTGGTAAAGCTGCCGGTGGAGCTGCCGCGCTGCTGGTTGCATTGCAGGCCGCTTCGGCGGTGTTCAGTGAGAAGCACACGAAGTCGGCTGAGGACTACGGTCAAGCGTTGCTCAAGGTCCAGGACCTCGCTCGGTCCGGCGCCGCCTCGCTTTCTGGCCTTGACTCTGCCTTCCAGGATCTAGATAGCCTCGCCGGCGTCGCGCCCGGGATTGATAACGCAGCCGATGCCATCAAACGGTTGACCAACCAGAACTTCACGGACGTCACCTTGAACAAGGGGCTTGACGGCTTCCGCGAGTGGGTCACTGGCTCCAAGGGCGACATCGGACAGCTTGAGGACCGCATGAAGGGCCTAGGCGAGCAGATGGGCAGCCTCGCCAAGAATGGCGCTGCGGACACTGCTGCTAAGTCTTTCCAGGCATTGACTGCCGAGTTCCAGAAAAACGGCAAGAGTGCCAAGGACGCCCTTGATTACCTCCCGGGTTATAAGGATGCGCTGCTTTCGCTCGCTAACCAGTCTGGTCAGACGCTCACGGAGCAGGAACTTCTGGACTTCGCCATGGGCAAGGTTCCTGATTCCATGAAGGTAGCTGGCGACTCAGTGGAGACCTTCACGACGAAAGTCGGTAATGCGGCTCCCATGACCGAGGAAATGTCGAAGGCTCTTGAGGATGTTGGCCTGAGCGCTTCTGGTGCTATCACGAACATTGAGGCGTTTACTGCTTCGTTGTTTGCTGCTGGCATTTTGTCGTTGTCGGCTTCTGATGCTGCGATTGCGTATCAGGACTCGATTGACAAGCTCACGGATTCTGTAACCACGAACGGTACAACGCTTGATATTAACACTGCTGCGGGTCGTGCTAACCAGTCGGCTTTCAATGATGTTGCTAAAGCTGCGATGGCTTCGGCTACTGCGACTGCTGAGGAAACGTTGAAGACGCAGGGTTCCGCGGCGGCGCAGGCTCAGTTGCAGGCTGGTCTTCGCACTAGCTATGACGACCTGATTACTGCGGCTGGTCAGTTTGGTATTACTGGTGACGCTGCGGACACTATGGCTCGTAAGGCGTTGGGGATCCCGAAGAACGTGAACATTGATGCTTGGATTGCTGATCATGCTTCAACAGCGCTGGATGGGATCCAGCGTAAGGCTGATGGCCTGGATGGGCGCAAGGTCACGATTGGCATTTACACGACCGAGTATTTTGACAGTGTTGACCGGCGTTCGACTGCACCGGATTTGAATGGTGGCGCGTCTGGTACTGGGCGTATGGGTTCTTATGCGACTGGTGGCCGGGTGTTCGGCCCTGGTACGACTACCTCGGATTCGATTGATGCCCGCTTGTCGAAGGATGAGTATGTTCTGACGGCGAAAGCTGCTCAGAAGATCGGGTATGACAACCTTGATCGCATGAACGGCGGAGATGTTACGCCGGTCAAGCCTATGGGTTACCAGTATGCGCCGGCTGGGGCGCCTGCCGTTACGGCTCGTCCTGTTGTCACTGCATCATCTGGTCCTACCCAGATGACAGGCACCCTTATCTTGGATTCTGGTCAGGTCTTCGGGACGTTCCGCGGGGTTGCTACTGAGGTGTCCCGTTCGGAGATTGGCGCCGCTGACGCTCAATCTGCCTACATGCGCACCGGCAGGTAGCAAAGTATATGCTGGCCGCTCCACATACTCACTAAGGGGCGGTCAGCATGACTTTGCGGGAAGAAATCAAAGCTATTGACGACAGGGTTCGAGAAACGACTGATTCCCTAAACCAGGATGTGGGAACTCTCGGCCAGCGCCTAGTTAACGAATTTGAAGGCATCTGGGAGTCCTTGGGGCTTATAGCGAGCCGGATTGATGAGATAGATAAGCGGATACCACAAGCGAACTGAAGGAACAAAACGGGTTCCCTTCTGCCCAGAACATGCGGTGTTGCGGTCGCACAGTGAACGGTACAAAACCCGCTGGTGGTGTTCGCCGCGTCACACGACTCTGCATTGTGAGCCGAACTACGGTACATTTGGTGGGACTAGCTGGGAAAGTTTGGGAAGATTTGGGAAAGAGAGGGGCTTGACATGACTACTCACGCATTCGGGCGCGAGAACGCAAAGCATGCCGCCCCAATCTCCCTTAAATGGCTCCGGCCCCTAACAATCCAAGGTCGACGAAGCGAGACTTTCTCGGACTACGTCAACCGCGTCGATGCCGTGCTGGACAGCCCTGAAATCATCGCTAAAGCACGGGCTCTGAAGCCGGCTCGCAAGCTGCCTCGGCGCTAAGCGCTTAGTTGTCTGATTGGGTTGACGCCGAGTTCGAACATCGGCAATATCTTCAGCGCTTCGTTTGCGCTCCGCACCCGTACCGCCGTCTCAAGAGGCTACTGAGGTATGGCCTGGCCGCCGGTGCTGAGATTTGGTCCTCGCACGTCCAAAGCCTCGTCCGAGATCTTCAACCCCGCCTCCTGGATCCGTGGGTCCTTACCCTGCGCTGGGACGACAAACTTAAACTGGTCGAAGCGGTGGGATGCTACAAAATTGCTTGGGACTCTAGCGGATTTCACGACGTGAACCTCTATCTGCTTGCAACACACCGAGATATGTGGGGCAAGGGCCGCGGCCAAGCAACCCTGGATCGAATATGGGATGAGGTTGACGTGGCGATCTTGAGTCAGTCCGTCACCAGCAAGGTCGTCATGAAGGCCGATGTCCACAAGCAGAACGCTCGGTGTAAGAAACTCCTTGCCCGGAACGGCTGGTCGTATCTAGAAGACGACCCGGACGGCGTGCACGAGGTGTGGGCTGTCGTAGCCGAGTGAATACCTCAAAGTTCCGGGCTTGGCGCAAGTTTGACCAAGAGGGTTTCGAAAAGGCGTGGTTGTCCGCTCCACCGTATGAGGACATGGAACCGGATCAGGAGTACCTGCCGCCACCCAACGTCGTGCACATTTTTGCAGATCGACTTGCTTGAGTGTGCAGATGTGTTAATGTAATTGCAGATCAGACGTGATGGTTTGATGAAAACGCTTTGAAGGGTCCGTTGCCGTGGTAGGCGCGGACCCTTCGGCGTATCCAGTTACGTTTCGGGCAGAATAGGTCGCATGGAACCCGGAGAGTTGTGGGCCTACCGCCAACGGGCAGTCGATCCCTTAGAGCCTGTGACCTATCTGCGACATCGGCGCGGCGACCAGCCCAAGCATAAATATTCGCTGGTCCGGTTCGAAGCGGAAGATGCTGACGGGCGTGAAGAGTGGGTGCCTGACGGGCGGCTAAAGTGCCCCTGGGAAGAAGCCGAACACTTTGAGGCTGAGGAAAGAAAGTGGATCCCGCTACTCAAGGCGTCAAATATCGACTGGGGCACCCATGCGGCCATTGACTTGGTGATTGAGGTCGCTCTACCTGACGAAATGTGGGGAGGTGCGCGCCCCCCGGCGCAGCTACCCGACCATGCAGAAAGCTGGATCGCCCTACGCCACTTGCCCCAACTGTCAGACCTTACCGGGCTCAGCCTGGCTGAACTGCGCAGCGACCCCCTGTCGTTCGAACAAGGTGATTCGTGGGTGGTGCCGGCTTACACCGCCTACGCGATAGCCGAACGACTTGCCCCACGTGAGCCCGAAGCGATCCTGCGGCACGTCGAAGAAGATGAAAGAAAGCTCAAGGCTGACAAGAAGCATTGGGAACAGCTAAGTCCTGGTGATGAGCCCTGGCCAGTAACTCGGAACTCATGGGAGAACACCGAAACAGCATGCCGCCTGCTCCGTAAGTGGATAGGCAAGGAGAACAACGACCTAAGGCAACAAGCCCTAGACGCTGAAGAGGAAGTCGCACGACTGCGAGGCTTAGTTGAATGGGGTATCGGCAAGCTTGCAGGCTACGGGCACAAGTCGTCAGCCGATACATTGCGGCGGAACTTGGGGGAGTAGGCCGGTGTGTGTGCAAACGTGTGTGCACACTGTCGGATTCACCTGAGTTTCGGGGTTCACAGTCGGAAACGACACCCCTCTATATATAAGGACAGAGGCCACCACGTACACCCATCGGATATAGGGGGACATGATGGCCTCGTTACTGGGGGTCAAGGGGTCGCAGGTTCAAATCCTGTCAGCCCGACCAGAGTCGCTTTATTCGAACCATGGTTTGACTAGACCGACTTTAGTTTGAACAACAGAGATGGCGTCGAGAAATCGGCGCCATTTTTGGTACCCCGGAATTGCCCGGCAAGTACGCCTGAATCGCCCAAAAACGGTCCTATTTCGGACGATTGGGACGATCCTGGGACAGATACCGCCTGTGGCGTCTCGGATACCCGGAAGGCCGTCTGGGCGGCGAAGATGTCGTCAAATGGTTCGTTGAGGTCCGCGCCAACCGTGCCGTCTTGGTAGACAAAGAACCGCAGGAAGAAGGATTCGTTGAGGAGTCTCCGAACCTTATCCGTCGCCGTCTCGTAGTACGCTTTCGGGTCGGCAATCTGGTCGAGAGCCTTAGTCAGCAGCTGGCCACCTACGGCAATCTCTTCACCGATGTTGGCGAGACTATCTTCGATACGAGAACGCTGCACACGCAGCTCGTGCATCTTCTCGCGAACCTTCGAAGCAGGCAGTATGCCGTCAGCGGCAACGTCGACGAGGCGACTCTCTTTGGCATCGACTTCCTTCAGTTGATTGGTGTACCTCGCATACATGTCCTGGATGTCCTTCTGTTCACCCAGGAGGGCCTCTTCCAGTCGCCTGCGCACATCCTGTTTGAAGTCCTCGTCGAGAACGAGTCGGCTATAAGAGTCCGCCACGCTGTCCTCGACGAGATAAGCCGGCAGATACGGAAGGTCACACTTGCCTTCCTGACGAGCTCGGCAGAAAAAGTATTCGTGAATGGTACCGCCTCGCCCCTTCGCCTCCGTGTAGATGGTGCGACTCTGTCGGCCGAGCTTGAAACACTTGCCGCAGTAGAGCATGCCCTTGAGGAAGTGGTTGTGGATCCGGTCACGCGAGCCCGCACCACTCCGTGAGCTCATCACCTCCTGCACTTGATCGAATAGGTCTTGCCCAATGATTGGCTCGTGCCGTCCGGGATAGGCATCGCCCTTGTAGATGACATACCCGACGTAATACGGGTCCTTCAGCATCTGGTGCAGCTTGCTGGCCGAGACGGGCCCTTCAGGAAATCGTGCAGTCTGGCGATTAGTTAAGCCGAGATCCGCCATCGTCGCTTCCAGCTGTTCGATTGAATAGAGGCCGGTGGCGTACAGCTCGAAGGCTTTAAGGACGAGCGGTGCCCTTGTTTCGTCGAGCCCAACACTGTTGATCATCCGCCCGTCGATGTCTTTATGGATGTTGAGGTATCCGAGCCGAGCCTTGCCCACCGTGCCGCCATTGACTGCTTTGTTGCGCATCTTGATGCGAATGTCTTCACCGCTCAGTTGGTTCTGCACCTGGTTCATGATGTCGGTGACAGCGTCCATCGCTTCGGCGTAGGTACCCTCACCAAAGTCCTCACGAGCAGATAGCAAACGTACGCCGAGCTTATCGAGATGACGCCGCGTGATAGCCGCATCCGTAAAATTACGGAAGGCACGCGAGCGGGCGTAGACGATCACGTAGTCAACGTCGCGGTTGTTTTGCAGGAACTCGAGGAGGGCTTGAAACACCGGGCGCTTCTCGATGGTCTGAGCTGATACACCGGCTCGACGAATTCCTCCATGATGTCTGCGTTGACGGCTTCGGCCTTCTGTTCGCAGATGTCACGTTGCGTGGCGATGGAATTGCCATCCTTATCGATATCAATGGCAGTTTGCGTTTGCTTCTTACTTGAGACGCGCAGATACAGAACTGCCTTACGCGGTCTCAGTGCTTCGACTTCTTCAAGCGTCATCGTCAAACTCCTTGTATTTGGGTGCGGCCGTTCATGCGGTACTGCCATGAGCGGGAGAACGGGGTGCTTTGCGGCGTGCAGCGCGGCGCAGGTTCGACGATGCCCGTCTGACGCAGGCGTACGGTCATCGCGGCTTCGGAAACCTGGAAGTAGGCGGCGAGATCAGCCGTACGCTGCATACCGCCGTAGTACGCGCGCTTCAGTAGCTTCTTGGGAACCAGCAGGCAGCCGGCAAAGTAATCAGCAGCTTGCTCTGCCTGCTCGGATGGTGTTGCCTCGCGGCTGCCAACATACAGGGCGTCAGCCCGGTTGTGGTCGATAATGTGCTTGTACTCGTGAGCCAAAGTGAAGCGCTGGCGGCAGTAGCTTTCGTGCTTGTTCAACTGAATGATCCAGCTATTGCCGTTCCAGAAGCTGGCGCCCGAGACCGGAGCGTCCATGAGTTCGATCTCAATCTTGGGCAGATCAGCAATGAATTCAACTGGCACTGGACCAGTGTCGATCTGATGAAGCTCCAGGAGTCGTGTGGCTTGGTGTTCGGCAACTCGCTTGGCCTCCGCGTGAGAGCGGACTTCCCTGTTAGGAATGAGGCCTCGGAGAGTAGCCAGGACGCTCCGTTCGATATATGTAGAAATATGTTCGTTGGTCATGGCTTTCTCCTTTCTGAGAAGTCGTTTGGTTATTCGTCCTCGCCTGGGGCTGGACCTGTATTTATATCGATGCCATGCCGGGCGGCGACATCACGGAAATGTTCTTCAATTTCACGGACTGCGCTGTCGGGCATATCTTTGAACTTCGTCCGGAGATAGGGACTGAGGGTCGGAAGGTCGGAGCCGCGCAGCAGACTCGACTCAGCTAGGATGTCGGTGAGCGGAAGCTGGAGAATGTCAGCGAGGGCCCGCAGGTTATCCATGCGAGGACTTGCGATCTGCCCCAGCTCCAGCCGCGTGATGGTCCCTTTGGCCACTCCTGCCTGGCGGGCAACCTCACTGGCTGAAAGGCCGAGCTTCTGACGCTGAGTTCTGATGGTTTCAGCCAATCCGCGTATATCTTCTTCCTGCATTTCTTCTATCTCCAATTTCTGTTTTCATTATGAATCGCCCGTTCAATTCGTTCAACGATTTAAGCGAATTCCACAACAGAAATTCCGTCAAGAAAGGAAGGGCTTCCTTAACCGTTCAAGGGGTCAATAGGGATATCCGGCAAGGACAGCGGAGGCGCTCTTACGAGTGCGCATCACGCTGCCCCTGCCGATGGTCTCGAACTACCGTCCGCGAGCCGGGCGAGTTTTAGTCGCCTCCGGATCGCTGCCAAACAACTGTGCGATCGCTTCACGGCGAGCAGCAGCTTCGCGCTCGATCTCCGCCATAGCGGATTCCGCCTGCGAGGCGAGATCGGCACTGCCCTTGATGCCATCAATGTGCGCCATCAGGGCCTTTCTGATCTCGTCAGTGATCGTGCTGTTCCGCAGCTGGGCAATCAGCATCAGTTGGGTATGGACGTCCGGTTCGAGCCGGATGGCAAGAGTTTTGATTCCTGCCGGGTTCTGGCGATCGCCGCCAGTTATGGGTGTCGTCATGACAACTCCTCGGTGTGTGCGACCGGCGAGACTCCGGGATGGAGCCCTCGTCACCAGCCGCGGTGCACCGATGAGGTGTCGACCGAACTACACGCGAGGCGGCGATCGTGTACGCGCGGCGGCAATGCAGACCCGAGCTTCTTCTGCAAACGTTGGGTTGAGCTCGATGCCCACCCAGTGCCGCCCCAGGGCTTCGGCGACGACCGCCGTTGAGCCACTCCCCCATGAAGGGGTCAAGGACAATACCAGGCTCAGGATTGCCAGCATGCGCACATGTTGCCTGAAGAGCTAACCGCGTGGCTGTTGCTCCAAGCCGGCGGATCGGACGCCTCCAGGGTGCGCGGCAGATTGCACAGCGAGCCTCCGGAGTGCCGGCTTGGATGCACTGGTTAGCGAGCAACTCAGGGAACGCAGCGTGATGACTTCCCTTGCCTGCGGCCGTGGCGATGGTCCAAACGTCCCCGGGATTCTTGCCGAGAGGGTGCCCTACACTACCCAGCGCCTTCATGGCTGCGAGGCCGGTTGTCGAATCGGCGTTCGGGCCCCGCCACCCTTCTCTACTGGGGCGACGAGTTGCAGGGCGGGGTGGTTTACCGGGACGCGAACGGTGCGGTCTTCGAATGGCGTCCAGATCAAAGTGGTAGCGCCCCTGCTTTGCAAACAAGTAGATGACCTCATGAGTGGCGGTCAGCCGGTCCCCAACGCTGCTCGGCATCGGGTTGGGCTTGGCCCAGATGATCTTGTTCCGCACTATCCAGCGGTCCTGCTGCAGGAGTTGGGCGACCCGCTCCGGCGCCAGCAGCAGACTTTTCGACGGCGCCCCCCTGGCGCGGATGATTGGCGTAGGTATCACCGAGGTTGAGCCAGAATGTGCCCGTCGGCACCAGGACTCGGCGAATCTCGGCAGCAATAACCCGGATGGCCTCCGCCCAGGAATCGACGCTAGCCTCCAGCCCAAGCTGTCCATTCGCGCCATAATCACGCAGTCGAAAGTAGGGCGGACTCGTGAGGCACATATCAACCGAGTCCGACGGAAGCTTGCGCAGTTCATCCAAGGCATCGCCGACGTATAGAGCGTTGACCGGCTTACCCATGGCGAACCTCCTGGACCAACTGCGCCGCCACCTCCTCCGCTGCAGTCACGCGGTAGAGCTCCGGCGTTAGCCTGGCACCTCGCCCGATTGCGGCCCGCAGGGTTTGCCGACGTCGATCGGCTATTTCTGGCCGGTAGGCACCCATCACCCAGACCACGCGGGGAAAGCCACCGAAATCACGCTGCTCGATACCGGCCTGGCAATAGGCCTCGTACTGCCGACACTTCCGCAACACCGTCGGCAGGCTCTCATGACCGAGGTCGATTTCAACGAAGAAAGCTTGGACATCCTCATCTCCAGGTCGGGCAGCGAGTTCAACGTAAAGGTCCGGGCGCAGCACCTGAGTGCCACCAAGACGGTCTACGTATGGGCGGCGAGCCTCCTTCTCCGGAGCCACTTGCACTACCTCCGCGCCTGACACATCAGCGGCAGCTTTGATACCGACTGCAACGTCGGCAATTGCCAGCGTGTGATCTAGAAAGCGCGCAGATGGTTCTGGGAAGCGTCGGCCCCGGCGGCTGGATTCCCCTTGCCGCTGGATACGCTCCCCGCCTGCGTCCACGAAGTACACCAGTCCCTGGGAGCCAGCACGAACGCCACCGACGCGACGATTGAGGACACCCAAAACACGCTCTCGTCGCAGTCGAACCAGGACGCGGCGACATGTTCGCCCACCTGATTCTGCCGAGGCATGGTCATGAAAGTGCAGAGCCTCAATGTGTTCGGCAGTCAGGAATCGGAAGCGCTCGACAGACGAGAGAACGGCAAGGTCACGGTCACTGAGCCGAGCTTCGACAGCCCGCAGACGACGCTGGGTGACGCGAGGTGCCGCATGAGTTCGGGTGCCATCAGAAGCAGCAGTATTCGGCGCCACTAACGGCACAGATTCGCCTTCCACTTGCGACGACGCAGCTTCCGACTTTGACGCGAACGGGTAGCCGATCGGTAGTGCATCTTTTGACGTCATGGCTGACTCCTTCTGCGCCGCCCACCAGTCGCCTCGTTCTCCACTGATGGACTAAGGACACTGCGTAGCCCCTGCTCGATAGCCTCCGTGGACTGACCGAACTGCTTGCGACTGCGTGCCCTGATCGTGGCGGGAGACGACGTCGGTTTCGGCACGTTGAGGGTGGCTCCGGACGCCCACTCAGTAACCGCACCGCCACGAACGAGCTGGGCGTAGACGTGACGTGCCGGCAACGCCATGAAGTCCTGAGGTTCAAGTCCGGGAGCCATTGCAGCTGCAGCCTTGGCATCACGTGCGGCAAGTTGGAAGAAAACGCGAGAGCGGCAATTGGCTTCAAATGCAGTGCGCATGCTTGACGGCAGCTGATCTAAGTATTGGTGCGCCACATGGAAGGCAGCACCCAGGCCCCGCGAAGTGGCCAGCGCATCACCGATGTCAGTCGGGAGGCGCAGGTACTCCTGGACCTCATCGAGGTAGACCATGACCGGATGGCGATCGCTAACAGGAAGGCTGGCGCGTTCTTGTATGGCCTGCCATAGTTCAGCAACCACCATGGCTCCCAGTAGCTGGGCAGCTTCGGGCCCCAGCACTCCCTTCTGAAGAGGCACAAGCAGAATCTTCCGCTCCGTCAGCACTTGACGGACGTTGAAGCGTGGCGTTGGCTGTGCGAGGACATGGCGCAGGTTCGGGTCTAGAAGCGGGCGCAGCTTGTTCATAAGCAGGCGCGGTGACTTGGCCACTTGCCTCCGGTGACAGCTGCTCATACCAGTGCCAAAATGGCCCAGCCGAGAACGGATCGCCGCCTGCGATGTGTTGAGTGACTGACTGCCGGAACTTCTTGTTATTGAGCAAAATCGGCAGCATGGCCAAGCTCGCGTCCTTGCGCTGAGCCCGTGCCAGGAGTGAGTGCCGCAGGATGTCAGAGCTGCGGACCGAGCTGATCGCCGTAGAGCGCGTGAAAGGTGCCAAAGAGTTGATCGGCGACAAGAGCGGGGCTCCGGCCGTGGCCATCAAGCGGGTTGATACCGACTGGCTCCTTGTCGAGTGGATCGAGCACGACAACATCGTCTTGACGCTCTGCGGGCACGTGCTTGAGGACGTCACGAATTAGGTCCTTCGGTTCGATCACGACGCAACTGCGCCCCGCCGCCATGTCGTTGATGATCATCGACAGGAGCATGGAGCTCTTGCCCACGCCGGTCGGCCCCATGGCCCAGACATGGTGGCAGCTGTCGGCTGGCGATAAACCTAGCCGTGCTTCCTCCGCCCCGGGTGCCGTGGCTAAGGCGACGATGCGATCCGTGGCCGACGCCGCAAAGGAAGGCCGAATCTGTCTTGGGTGAGCGGGTGGCAGGCCGGGATAGGCCACTGACCCTTCACCGATTGGCCAAGCGCTGAGCATGCCGACTTCAATGGCAGAAAGGCGCTGCCCGAACGCGAAGCGCGGCCAATCAGGACTTGGATGATTGAGCTTCTGGATGTGGTCAAAGTCCACTTGGAAGCGGAGTCCCGGTGCGACCATGGAGCGAAAAGCGCTGACTACCCCACTAATCAGTGTGCGACGGCGATCCTTCTCTTTAGCGCTCATACCAATGCGGACATAACTCGCAAAGCCGTGCTCACCTTGCTTGTTTTCAACACCACGGGAAACACCCCCGACGCTGCTCCGGCTGGATACTGTGAAGCACCATTGAAGCGATGCCCTGATCAACCTGCGGGATGGTGTGTGGTGTCAGCTGCGGGGCATATCTCGGCCCGAGGATAAGCTGGATCACCAATCTCTCGTTACCCTGGATGGCCGTCAGACTTGCCAGGAGAGATCGTGTCGAACCCTCCGGAGATCGAGGCTCAAGTGATTGGGCTGGCGCATTGACCCGCACTCGGCGAACAACCTGCGCCGGTAGCCGCTCGCCGTCATCAGCGACCACGATTGTTCCAGCGACAAGCCGTTCAATATCTCGGCGGATAGCCGATGCGTGTCGCCGCTGAGAGCCCACAAGGTAGCTGATGCCATTGCGGGCGGCCCGGGCTTCCAGGATAATCTGCGGGGCGTGGCTTTGCGCACTCCATAAGCGCAGCAGGTTGATAGCTTGCTCATCCTCAAGCGGACGCGGCCAATGGATCTCCTGCCATACCAGCTGCCGAAGAATGGATTCAGGACTACTCATCAGTAGAGTCCTCCGGACGACGCTCAATGCCTTTGTGCTCCTGCTGTGCCTGAGCTTCTCGCTCAGCTTCGGCCTGAGTCATGGCAATGACAGCTCGGCTCAGTTTCCGGAGATCAGGACGATCGCGCTGCACGCCTCGGACGACGATCTTGCCGTCCCGGCGCGGCGTAGTCGTGCGCCTCCGATTTGGCTTACTTCTCATGGACATTGTTGTTTCCCTCCTTCCTGCGGTGTTGTGGATTGCCGCCATCGTTCAACAAATTGAACGATGTCTGTCGTTTAGTATGCGTTCAATAAGTTGAACGTTCAACCGTTTAGCGCAAACCACAACACCGACTGGAAGAGCTCACGCACTGTTTTGTGGCGATGGAATTAGTACCTGTTGCGCCAGTACTGGATGACTGCCCAGACGGCCCAAATGATCGATGCCACGCCCACGCAGACGACGAGGAACGGCAGGATCGACTGCAGTACCTGTGTTGCGCAGTAGAGCGCGATGACAGCCAGCAGGACAGACATACATGCCCCGAGCGCTCGGTCAAACCACGTTCCAGGGCTTGGATCGACACTCACTGCTGGCGCTCCCTCTCTAGTGACGTAATGAATTCGGGCATGACAGATAACCCCTTTCTCGAGGTTTGTTTGAAGTGGGTGGAGACTATGACGAACCGCTAGCTTCAGTGGCGGCGCATGTCCTTGAGCGCTTGTTGATACATTGCCATGAGCCGCCCAGCGCTCTCGTGAGCATCCCTGGTGATGCTGATGATCCGATCCTGCGAAGAGACAGACCGGTGACGCCAAAAGTCAGCTGCCACAAGGTATGCAACGGTGATGGAGGCGGCGCAGGCGATCAGGATGGCAATCCAAAAGATCGCGATCATGGCAGCTGTGACTCCTTTGGCCACGTTTCGAGCGCTGTCAGCGCCATGGCCGAGATCTGCTGGGACACCAGACGCATGTGTCGCGCCGTTGCTGGTGAATCGATGGAAACCGTTCTCGCTGCGCCATCCAACTCATCGACGAGTGCCGCCACCCGCCCAATAAACAGACGGACGGCGGCCTCGTGCTGTAAAACCTGGGGCTCCGCACGACGATTTGGCGTCAGCGGGTTCACAAATTCGTGCTTCACGACATGCTCCCTACCGCTGAAACCGGCGTACTTCCCACGCCGCATACTCGGCGAAGGAATCGGCAATGAAATTCAGCCGCTCGGCCGCCCGTGGGTCACCGTTCGCCTGGAACTCGGCCTCGCGGCTGAGCATCCCGCTCAGGTGCATACCCGTTGCAGCCACATAGCCGGCAGCCTGGACCCGGGTTGCTGTCACGAGCCCCCGTGAGACTTCGGACGTTCTGCGCTCGCTGGAGGGCCTTGCCCTCTGACCGCGAGAAGCCCTCTGGTGGATTGAATGGCGTTACCCTTCCGCTGGGACGGGGAATGAGATCGGTCATGGCTTGTTCCTTTCGTTGTTTCGGTGAAGGACGGCGATGAGGGCCGTCAATTCTGTCCCAATCGGAGCAAAGCGAACTGGGATCGCTCAGCCAGAGCCCCATCATCAAACTGCTCCAAGAGCTTCAGGCTTGCGCTCGGTCGTGAGACGCCGAAGACTCTCCATGAATTCGCGATGCCACGGTCCTCGTCCGGCATAACCGTTCTGTCGGTGGGAAGCCGAATGAGAAATATGCCGACCCGCATGAGTTCGTGGTTACCGATCGCAGGATGTTCGCTGGACATGATCTTGCCCCTCTGATTGTTGAGAGAGCCGGCTGTTTGCGGCCCTGTAACTAAGGCTGAAGCTGACGGAGCAGCGGGAACACAGGGCTACTGCTGTGCTGTCGCGGAATTGTGCCGCGCAGCGGCGAGTACTTGCGACCTGTTGCGAAGTCCTTGACTGCTGCAAAAGGGAGTCTCATAATGCACTGCAAAGGAGGCATATGAGGGATGCTGACGACGAGAAACAGCTGAAAGCACGAATTATCGAATTCCTTGGCGCGAATACTCGGAATGGTCTACACGGGACGAACGGGCCGAAGGTATCGGTGAACCTCGGCAATGGGCATTTGCTCGATATCCAGTACGTCGAGGATGCCGTCAGCGCGCAGAGCCGGAAAGACATCTCGTCGTATGTCAATGTGCTTTGTCAGAGCAGGGTCGCCACTCTTGCCTTGAAGCCCTCTGAGCTTCTGAAGCTTCGTGCCACACTATTGTTGGGGCTCGGGGAGGCCCGGCACCTCACTTCAGATGACCGCCGGGTGGCGCTTGCACGTACCTACCGGGTGTATGTTCCATCAGGAGGGAAACCTCTCGAGGCATCAGTTCAGAGACAGCTACCAAAAGGTGCGACGAGTCGAACGCGAGGAAGTCCTTGCCACCGTCGCTGGCATCATTGTGGAGAACGTCAAGAGCCCAGAGGTTTCGATCGCCACAGTTGGCTCAAAAGCACCCTGGACCTACGAGATTGTCGAGGCGCAGGATGAGTACGTCTATCCCGCCAGAGCTGAGGGACAAATTCGCACGGTCATCCGAAGGCGCACGATCCGACCGACCGACCGTTCCCGCACTCACGGATTTCCGGCAGACGTACACTGATCGCACTCCGGGTGGGGCGATGCCGGAAGTCCAGAACGTCGGACAAGGTCAGCTCACGATCGAGAACCTCCGCGACTACGAAGAGAACGGCGTCCCCGGCTACCGCTATGACATTGTGGTTACCTTTCCACCACTCCCACTCGGAGAACCTCTCGAGGTTGCCTGGCTGCTCACCCATCGACTCACCCATCGGGATCAGTGGCGACCCAGTAGCGTGCATCGCGTCCACCTAACTCCGGCAGTGCCAATAGGGAAGCTGTCAATCAGCGTCCGCTTCACTCCGCCCGAGATCCCAGAAGAAATCTGGCGTATCGACAACATCCCGCCTCAGAACGTCCTTCAAGCGCAGGCGCGGGGCGAAGCCCTCACGCCGAGCCACAACCGGGTACAGGCGAAATGGGAGGACATCACGTTGGGCCGTACTTGTGGCATTGTTTGGTACTGGCCAGACACATAAACTGAGCGTAGCTAACCAGGCCAAGCCCGCAGGAGCCACCATGGAACTCATCCGAGGAAACCTTGCCATTCGGGCGCTCCTCTGCGGTGGCCCTGGAGACACCAGTGGCGATGAGAGCGGAGGGTCCGAGGGAGACGGCGACCACCCGTGAGATGCTTCCCTGCGGCGATGAGCGTGGTTGGGGCCTCCTTCCTAGTCAGTGCCCGCCTATTGAGAGCAAGCATATGAGTCGGTAGTTGTTGAAGCTGCGGGCACGGCGTCCAGGTGAGCAAACTGATAGTGTCCAGCTGAGCGTCAATTGAAGGACGTAATGCACCCGCGCACCGTCCCTCTCGAAAATCAGGCTAAGCGCGCCCATGGCTTCGACGACCGGATTCGCCGTCTATTGCCCGATTGGAACCACCGACCTAGTGGCGATAAGACAGTAGTCAAGTGCCTCATGGACCTACTAGATATATGCCGATTGTGGTATACTTTAGGCCAGTTAGCGGGCCGTGGTTGAGGCCTCTCCCCACCCGCAAACCTACCTAGCTCGGCCGGACTTCACCTGATTTGTCGCAGCTCCCCGGTAGATTGAAATCAACACTAAGTAGCTACCGTCGTGTGGCTGGAGACTGCCGCATGACAACTTCAACTGAATCAGCATCAAAGCAAGGGGTACGCGCCGTGGCGCTTAAGAAATCGGATCTCTACAGCTCACTTTGGAAGAGCTGTGACGAGCTACGTGGCGGCATGGACGCCAGCCAATACAAGGACTACATCCTCACGATGCTGTTCGTGAAGTACGTCTCCGATAAGGCCAAGACTGACCCCAACTCTCTGATCGATGTCCCTGTCGGCGGATCCTTCGACGACATGGTGGCCGTCAAGGGCGACAAGGAGATTGGCGACAAGGTCAACAAGATTATTGCCAAACTCGCCGAGGTAAACGATCTTCAAAAGGTCATCGACCTGGCCGACTTCAACGACGAGGAAAAGCTTGGCAAGGGCAAGGAGATGCAGGACCGGCTCTCAAAGCTAGTCACTATCTTCCAAGAACTCGATTTCCGTGGCTCACGCGCTGAAGGCGACGACCTGCTCGGTGATGCCTACGAATACCTGATGCGTCACTTCGCCACCGAATCAGGCAAATCCAAAGGGCAGTTCTATACGCCAGCTGAAGTTTCGCGTGTCATCGCCCAGTTGATCAGCGTCAATCCTGACACCCCACGGTCCGCGACGGTCTACGATCCAACCTGTGGTTCGGGCTCATTACTTCTAAAGGTTGCCGCCGAGTCACGCCACGGGATGTCAATTTACGGCCAGGAAAAGGACAACGCGACCTGGGCGCTCTCAAAGATGAACATGATCCTGCACGACAACGCGATCGCAGATATCCGCAAGGGCGACACGATCACGAGCCCGCAGTTCACGAACGGCGATAGGCTCGACACATTTGACTTCATTGTGGCCAACCCACCGTTCTCAATTAAGTCATGGAGCAACGGACTTGAGAACGAGTTTGGACGCTTCGAATATGGCATGCCACCGGAAAAGAACGGCGACTATGCGTTCCTACTGCACATCCTGAAATCCATGAAAAGCACAGGCAAAGCCGCCGTTATCCTTCCTCACGGCGTTCTGTTCCGCGGAAATAAGGAAGCCGACATCCGCAAGCAGCTTCTGAAGCGTGGCTTTATCAAGGGCATCATCGGTCTGCCCGCCAACCTGTTCTACGGCACGGGTATCCCCGCCTGCATTATCGTGCTCGACAAGGAGAACGCCCAGGGACGTTCTGGGGTTTTCATGATCGACGCTTCCAAGGGCTTTCTGAAGGAAGGCAACAAGAACCGCCTCCGCTCCCAGGACATGCACAAGATCGTCGACATTTTCACCAAGCAGCAGGAGGTCGAGCGCTATTCGCGCATGGTGCCGCTTTCTGAGATTGGCAGTGACGCCAATGACTTCAACCTCAATATCCCGCGCTACATCGATTCCACGGAGCCTGAAGACATCCAGGACCTTTATGCGCACCTGCATGGTGGTATCCCGAACCGCGACATTGATGCCCTGAGTGCCAGCTGGGACGCGTTCCCGTCACTGCGGCAGCAGTTGTTCAAGAGCGCAGGACGTGACGGATATAGCAAGCTGACCGTCGATATCCGCGACGTACACCAGGCCATTCTGGGTTCGGAGGAGTTCGCCGGATTCTCTGACAACGCATACGTTGAACTTGCGACCTGGTACGCCGCTCACCATGCGGCGCTTGAATCGATCGACGAGAACACGAGGCCCAACGATCTAATCGCCGAGCTGGGCGACGACCTG
Source organism: Paenarthrobacter sp. NPDC056912 (assembly GCF_042786555.1). Classification (NCBI taxonomy): domain Bacteria; kingdom Bacillati; phylum Actinomycetota; class Actinomycetes; order Micrococcales; family Micrococcaceae; genus Paenarthrobacter; species Paenarthrobacter sp. NPDC056912. Next base: position 92,400 of record NZ_JBHUCD010000014.1, on the reverse strand, counting down.
CTCGTACGCTTTAGAAGCAAAGCACTCCTGGACGAGTACGATGTCTATGAAAAGCTCATGACGTACTGGCACAGCACGATGCACGACGACGTCTTCCTGGTCATGAACGAAGGGTGGCTGAATGCGGCCAAACCACGAAAGGCCATCGAAGACAAAGACCGGAAGATCTCCGAAACACCCGACTTAGTGGTCGGTGCCGGCCGGTCGGCTACCAAGTACAAGATGGACCTCATACCGCCCGCTTTGATCGTGAACCGCTACTTCACGAAGGAGCAGGCCGACATTGACCAGTTGACTGCCGTCGCAGACGACGCCGCACGCCAGATCGACGAGTACATCGAAGAGCACTCCGGGGACGAGGGGCTCCTCGCCGATGCCATGGACGACGGCAAGATCAGCAAGGCCCTAGCCGCTACACGCCTCAAAGAATCCAAGCGTGAGCACGGCGACCCGGAAGAGATTGAAGCCCTTGAACATCTGACCAAGCTCTACAATGGCGAAGCAGCGGCCAGGAAGCTTACGAAGGACGCTCAATCCAAACTTGATTCCACAGTCCTCGTCCAATATGGCAAGTTGACAAAACGGGATGTGAAGGAGCTTGTTCTTTATACCAAATGGCAGCCGGCAATCGCCGGCGGTATCGACGGTGAAATTACAAAGCTGGCCCACAATCTTGTGGCCCGAATCAAGGAACTCGGCGAACGGTATGACGAGACCGTACATGACCTGGAGACTGAGTTTGAACGGCTAAACGTCAGAGTTGCTCAGCACCTCGCGGCGATGGGAGTGGAGTAATCGTGGCTGCGGCCTTGGACTGGACCACTACCGATCTGGGAAGTGTCGCCACACTTCACCGTGGGTATGACCTTCCGGGACGCCTCCGCGTTGAGGGACATATTCCTATCATCTCCTCTTCCGGCACTACGGACTGGCACAATCAGGCGATGGTTTCCGCGCCTGGCGTAGTGACAGGTCGATATGGGACTATCGGCAACGTCTTCTATGCCGAATCAGATTACTGGCCCTTGAACACGACGCTCTACGTTTCAGATTTTCACCAAAACGAGCCGAAATTCGTTTACTACATGCTACAGCGAATCGATTTCGATTCGCATAAAGGAAAGAGCGGCGTCCCTGGGGTTAATCGAAACGACCTCCACGGGCTCTCGGTCGTCATTCCAACGTCTCCCGCGGAACAGAAGATCATAGTCGCAGCCCTATCTGACGCAGATGGTTTGATAGATTCACTGCTTCGTTTGATTGCAAAAAAAGAAGCTGTTAAACAAGGCATGATGCATGAGCTATTCCGCACGGAGAATGAATGGCCAAAATCAAGGCTTGCCGAGATAGCGGACGTTATTGACCCCCACCCTAGTCATCGAGCCCCTGCCGAGTATGCAAATGGAATTCCATTTGTTGGAATCGGAGACATGAACCTAGACGGCAGCTTTGCTAGCGACAATGCTCGACGTGTTTCACCTGAAATACTCCTCGAGCATGCGGCAAGATACAGGCTAAGTGAAGGTTTGATTGGACTAGGTCGCGTTGCGTCAATCGGCAAAGTAGTCCGCCTACCACTTGTGGATGGAAGCTGTGTAGTTTCACCTACTTTGGGTATCATCCGTCCCAGAAATGTTGACTTTGACTTCCTGTATTACACACTATCTACTGTCCCAGTCACGAATCAGTTTGGAAAAGTAATGAGTGGATCCACCCGTGCGTCTGTGGGCATGGAAGTACTACGAAAGTTGGCGGTCCCGCATCCGGACTCCCGGTCAGACCAACAGAGAATTGGTGCCATGCTCGTGGACATAGATAGAGAGATCGAAATTCTTCATAACCGTCTCCGAAAAGCGAAGTCGATGAAACTTGGCATGATGCAAGAACTCTTGACGGGCCGCACGCGATTGCAGCCGGTGGAGCCTTCGGCGTGAAGTCCGTATCTGAATGTTATTTTGGGGGGAATGAATCATGAGCACAGTCGGACAGATTGAACGTAAAACACAAGACCGCGTTGTCAACCTGTTCCAGCGTGAGCTTGGATACGAGTATTTGGGCAACTGGGAGTACCGCGAGAACAATTCGCACATCGAAGTCGGCCTACTCGAGCAGAATCTGCAGGCACGCGGTTACGACGCCGGTCTGATCAACAAAGCCATTGAGCAGTTCAAAAAGACCGCGTCGCTGGGCGGCGGCCGCAACCTCTACGAAGCTAACCACGAGGTCTACAACCTTCTCCGCTACGGCGTGAAGGTCAAGCCCGGTATCGGCGAACAGACCGAGACGGTCTGGCTAGTGGACTGGCACAACCCCAAGGCGAACCACTTCGTTGTAGTCGAAGAAGTATCGATCAAGGGTGAGCACACCAAACGACCGGATGTCGTTCTCTACGTCAACGGCCTGGCGCTTGGTGTCATCGAACTCAAGCGCTCAAAGGTTGCTGTCTCCGAAGGTATCCGCCAGAACATCGGCAACCAGAAGAAGGACTTCATTCGTCCGTTCTTTTGCACGGTGCAGCTGGTCATGGCCGGCAACGATGTCGAGGGACTGCGGTACGGTGTCATCGATACAGCTGAGAAGTACTGGCTTGAATGGAAAGAGCCGTCCGACATCGAGGAGCCGCTCGATCGTGCGCTCGTTCAGATGTGTTCTAAGAACCGATTCCTGGAAATTATCCACGACTTTATGGTGTTCGACGGCGGTACGAAGAAAACTTGTCGCCACAACCAGTTTTTCGGCGTCAAAGCCGCTCAGGATCGCATCGCCAAGCGCGAAGGCGGCCTTATTTGGCATACCCAAGGTTCGGGCAAGTCCCTCACTATGGTGTGGCTGGCCAAATGGATCCGCGAACATCAGACGCGCGGCGACAGCCAGGCGCGCGTCCTCATTATCACCGACCGTACTGAACTGGACGATCAGATCAAGCGAGTCTTCAGTGGTGTCAATGAGGAAATCTACCGCACGAAGAGCGGCGTCGATCTTATTCGTTCGCTAAACAGTAATGATCCTTGGCTGATGTGCTCGCTCGTGCACAAGTTCCGCGGCGCCGATGACGATCAAGCACAGAACGACGCCGATGGCGACTTCATCGCCGAGCTCAACTCTAAGATCCCGGCTGGCTTCTCCGCTAAGGGCAATCTGTTCGTCTTTGTCGACGAAGCCCACCGCACCCAGTCCGGCAAAATGCACAAGGCTATGAAGCAACTGCTGCCTGGGGCTATGTTCATCGGTTTCACCGGTACCCCGTTGCTGAAGGCGGACAAAGCAACCAGCATCGAGACTTTCGGTAGCTTCATACACACCTACAAGTTCAACGAGGCCGTCGAGGACGGCGTAGTACTCGACCTACGCTACGAGGCCCGCAATATCGACCAGGATCTCATCTCATCATCCAAAATCGATCAGTGGTTTGAGGCAAAGACCAAGGGCATGACTGATCTTTCCAAGGCTGAGCTCAAGAAGCGCTGGGGCACGATGCAAAAAGTCGTCAGCTCCGAGCCTCGGTCCAAGCAGATCGTCAATGACATCCTGCTCGACATGGAGACAAGGCCGCGTCTCATGGACAACCAGGGCAATGCCATGCTCGTTGGATCCAGCATCTATCAAGCGTGTAAATTCTACGAGATGTTCTGCCAGGCCGGATTTAAGGGCAAGTGCGCCATCGTCACGAGCTACATCCCTCAGGCCAGCGACATCTCCAAAGAGGATTCAGGCCACGGTGCAACTGAAAAGCTGCGCCAATACGACATCTATCGGCAAATGTTGGCCGATCACTTCGAAGAGCCGGCCGACCAAGCAGTGACGAAGATCGAGCAGTTCGAAAAGGAAGTCAAAGACCGCTTCATCAACGAGCCCGGCCAGATGCGCCTCCTGATTGTTGTCGACAAGCTGTTGACCGGCTTCGACGCGCCAGCGGCGACATACCTGTACATCGACAAGAAGATGCGCGATCATGGCTTATTCCAGGCCATCTGCCGCGTCAACCGCCTCGACGGCGACGACAAGGACTACGGCTACATCGTTGACTATCAGGACCTCTTCAACTCACTGGAAGACGCCATCACGGACTACACGTCTGGAGCACTCGACGGTTACGAGAAGTCCGACATCGAGGGGTTGCTCAAAGACCGCGTCCAACAAGCACGCGAAGACCTTGACGAAGCCCTCGAACGCATTCGCGCGCTCTGCGAAGCAGTCGAACCACCCCAGGGAACACTTCAATATCAGCACTACTTCTGCGCGCCGGAACAGGGCAACGCCCACCAAATCAAGAACAACGAAGCCAAGCGCGTCGAGCTCTACAAGTCCGTGGCTACATTGGTTCGTACCTACGGAGCCATCGCCAACGACATGGCCGAGGCCGGATACAGTGCGACTGAAGCTGCAGCTATTGCCAAGGAAGTCACCCACTACGTCGCTGTGCGTGATGAAGTGAAACTCGGTGCTGGTGAGAATGTCGACTTCAAGCAATACGAAGCCGGCATGCGATTCCTGCTCGACACTTACATCCGGGCCGATGCATCTGAAGTCGTCGTCGACTTCCAGAATGTCGGGCTCGTTGACCTGATTGTTGAACAAGGGGCGGCTGCGATCGACAAGCTCCCTGCCGGGATCAAGAAGGATCCAGAAGCGGTCGCAGAAACCATCGCGAACAACATCCGCAAAGTCATCATCGATGAGAACGCGATGAACCCTAAGTACTACGAGAGCATGTCTACACTTCTCGACGCCATCATCGAGCAACGCCGCAAGGGCGCCATCGATTACAAGGAATACCTTGAGCAGCTGATCGCCCACGCCAAGAAGGTTGGCTCAAAAGAGTCTGACACTGTCTACCCTGCCTGGGCATCAAACGGCGCGCAGCGTGCCATCGTCGACTTCGGCTGGCCAGATCCGGCCACTCCGATCCAGGTCGACACCGCGATCATGACCGGCAAGCCGCACGGTTGGGTTGGCAACACGTTCAAGGAGAAGGAAGTGGCGCGAGCAATTCGTCGTGTCCTACCGGCCGACTTCGACCGTTTCGATGAGCTCTTTGATTTGGTAAAGGCCCGAAATGAGTACCACTAGCGCCTACCTTACCGTTTCCGGGATCGATGTCGACGTCATTTATAAGAACATCAAGAACCTGCATATCGCCGTCTACCCTCCCCTCGGCCGGGTGCGCGTTGCGGCGCCTGAGCGACTCGATGACGATGCCATCAGGATTGCTGTCGTGCAGCGACTGCCGTGGATCAAGAGACAACGTGAGCAGCTTCGCAGGGCCGTGCGCCAGACCGAACGCGAAATGGTTACAGGAGAATCCCACTATGTTTGGGGCCAGCGATACCGGCTAAAGGTCGTAAACGAACCTGGTCGGATTCGATTTGATGTCACCGGCAAGCGTCTGACCTTGCACGCCCCCGAAGAAAGTACTTCGGACACTCGTCGCGAAGCAATGGACGAATGGTACCGCGCTGCACTTAAACACGAGATTCCTGAACTCATAGCCAAGTGGCAGCCGATCATTGGGCGCGACGTTGGGAAATGGACTGTGCGCCGCATGAAAACGAAGTGGGGTAGCTGCAATCGCGAGTCCGCACACATCTGGTTTAATCTCGAACTCGGCAAGAAGCACCCGAACTGCCTCGAATACATCATCGTCCATGAGATGACACACCTTCTAGAGCGCAATCACAACGAGCGCTTCACTGAGTTAATGGACCAGTTTTTGCCCGACTGGCGAGCACGTCGAGATTTCCTAAACCAGAGTCCTCTCAAAGAGGAGAAATGGTAGTCATGGAGGAATCGCAACTTGCAGCTCCCGAAATCGAGATACCAGAATCGGTACCCCTTCAGCTCAGCCTACGATCGTCCGACATTGACCGCTTCACAAAGCTGTTTTACGAGCCGGAAGCTCTTATCGTTGGAAAGAAGGCAGGTATTCAACTTCACGTCCTACGGATTGATAGCGGAGAGTTCGCGCTTGCCGAGCTCTACGAGTCATTGGCCGATGCATCGATTACCTATGCCCTGTCCAGGACCAACGCCGCCAAATATTTTGCTGATCCTCGAGTCTCCATCGTTAACAAGGTAAAAGAAAAGTTCCGCCTTCCAGAGCTTAAGAGCGGCGAAGGCGGAGAAGTGCTGCTGTACACTTTTCTTGAAAGTCATCTTGTCGCCCCTAAGCTGCTATCCAAATTGGAGCTCAAGACAGCCAATGATGATTATGTGAAAGGTGCCGACGGGATACACCTGCGTCAATCCAGCACAGAACTGGAACTCATTTTTGGTGAGTCGAAGATGCACTCGGACGGTAAAGGCAAGCCGGGATCTAGCCTTCAAACCGCGATTGCGGACGCCTTCAATTCTATGGCGACGCTTCGAGACGGCCGGTTCAGCACAGACAAGTGGCTCGTCGAAAACAACTTACTCAAGGAAGCGTATGACGAGACGACGGTAGATGCCCTGGCAGCGGTGTTACTTCCAGACACTTCATCGGCCCTTAAGACCAGGAAGTCCTTTGGCGTATTTCTAGGATACGAAATCGACATCTGCGAGTGGCCGCTGATCGATCTTGATCACGAGGAAATTGAAAGCCGCATTCGAACAAAGGCGCGAGAACTAGTCAGCGAGCGCATCGACTACATTCGACAGCAGATCACCAACAACGGTCTGGGCGGTTACGAATTCCACTTCTACATGGTGCCGTTCTTGAAACAAAAGACGAAAGAGGGTGTACGCGGGATTAAGGACGTTAGGTTCACTCTCGCGAAGGAGCTTTCCGGGAAAGAGCCAAAGCCCCCAAAAAAGACACCCTCGCCTCAACCCGCTGAACACAAGGATGATGCCTGATGGCGAAGACAATTGGTACCGGCCTCAGCGAACGGATCGTCGCGTCCGAAGGTTTCGTTGGTAGTTTCCGTCAGCTTGAACGGCTTTGCGCAGAGACCTTTCTCCTCGGCTCCGGAGGCAACTTTTCAGCAGAAGTATCGGAAGAACTCGACGTGCCACGGCTGCTGCGATTCGCCGACATCCTCTCCCACTCCGAGTTTCCCCTACATAGGGAGCTCTCGTATACGGTCATCGCTCTCCTGCACGAGCTCCTTGCTACTGACACTCTGGACCCCGACTTGGAAGCGACAGTGAGCGGCTTTACTGAAGCCATCATGATTGAGCTTGGCAACTTTCCGGCGATAAAGACTCTCAGGCGCCGAAGCGAGCTCGAGTTGGTACCTCCACAGTCCAAGGAGGTGACTAGAGCCCTCAAGCATGCAATCCAAGAGACAAGTCAGGGCGACGCGGTATTCACAGACGCGCAAGCGACCATAGTTCGCAGCTTGGAAGGAGCCAGCTTCTTCAGCTTTTCCGGGCCAACATCGCTTGGCAAATCCTTTATCATCAAGGACACACTGTATGGCCTAGTTCAAAAGCCCGAAATCGCAAATCGTTCCATCGTGGTGCTCGTACCGACAAAAGCGCTCATCACGCAAACGGTGGCTGACCTTCGGGATGTTCTGGCCGACCTACCGGACGTGCATGTCTCTCCCCACCCTCAATTGTCCTATTTCCTTAGGAAGCAGTTTTCCCGCACGGTCTTCGTCTTCACGCCGGAACGGCTACTAAGCTATCTCCCTGAGGCACCAAGAGAGATCGACTATCTGTTCGTTGACGAAGCCCAGAAGGTAATTTCAGAACACGACACTAGAAGCCCGCTCTACTATCACGCGATTAATGAAACGCTTCGAAAGTTTGCCACGAAGCTTATCTTCGCTTCCCCAAACATCGACAATCCTGAAATCTTCCTGCAGCTGTTTCAGAAGTCCTCGGAGGGTTCCGTAGCCGTCCCCGAACGTACTGTGAGCCAGAGGCGTTATCTTGTGGACTTCGTTGATCGGAAAGTGAGCCACTTCGAGCAGCACTTTGGTACCGCGGACAACGAGTACCCGGTTCCTCCCCAGTGGTCTAACAAGTTTGACGTGGTACGCGAGCTGTCTCGCTCCAATCAGAGCATCGTATACATCAACAGTGCCCGCGGTACGGTTACGGGCGCTTGTGAGTTTGCCGAGAGTCTTCCGGACAAAACCGACCCGCGACTCGACGCTCTCGCTACCTTCGCTGCGGAAAATGTTCATGAGGACTACTACCTCATCCGATGCTTGAAGAAGGGCGTGGCATTTCATCACGGCAGGATGCCCCAGGACTTGCGAGATAAAATTGAAGAACTGTTTTCTCTCGTCAACTCGCCACTCCAATTTGTGTTCTGCACGTCAACGCTGCTGGAAGGGGTGAACCTCCCCGCAAAGAACATTTTCGTGCTGAGTGATCGACACGGCCTGAAGATGCTTACGCGGCTCGATTTCGAGAACCTGATTGGACGCGCAGGTCGGCTGACTTACGACTTCTCGGGCAACGTTATTTGCATACGCGATAGGGCATCGGCGTGGCATGGAACGACTCGGGAGCTAATCCGCGGGTCGGGAACCCATAGGGCTGAGAGTTTCCTAGTAAACCCACGCAAAGGTCGGAAGAAGGAGTTCACCGACATCGAGCGAATCTTGACCGGCAAACCCTTACCCAAAGGACGGTCAGAGGAAGCCCGCAAGGCGACACAACAGTACGCTTCTATCCTCACGTTGCACGAGCTCGACGGACAGTCCTCTCCACTGAAGGACTACTTCATCGATCGGATCCCCAACGCGAAAGACATCCTGAAGAAGGTGTCACTTTCGGTAGCAGTACCTCCGGACATTCTTCGGAGCACGCCCGACATCCCCTCTATTTCACAGGATGGTGTGTGGAATCGTATGAAGGCGGACCCAGCTTCCGCTCGGCTAGTACCTACCGACGCAGACCTAACCAAAACCTCCACCTATCTCAGTGTTCTGTTGCGCCTCTATTCCGAGTATGACTGGAACGGGCAAGAGTCAGTTGGCTCAGACTCCCTGGTTCCTAAGTGGAAAACTTCAGCGGATCCAATCACAGCCAGGTTGCGATACTGGGCCAACCTCACGCGGAACTGGACTAGCGGAAAGCCCCTCAATCAAATCATCAAGGGCTCGATCCGCTACTACGAGAGGAACGGCGAGATAACCTTCCGCGATTTCGAGTCCGAGACGACCTATACGACTGAACCCTTCGTCAAGTCTGATCCTCGACACATCAACCTGGTGATCGAGGAGACTCTTCTCGACATCGAGGTCGGTCTTCGCTTCAAGATCATGCGCTACCTACAGAATCACTATGAGTTGGCCCGGCTGGCGGTCGGCGAGGAAGATGCGGGCATCAACCTAGCTAGTCTCGTGGAGTATGGAACTTCCAACACCGTCGCCATCGCATTGCAGGATGCTGGGCTGTCCCGAGCCGCTGCGCTCAAAGTCGCAACCGACTTCGGAGAATTTGTGGATGTATCAGACGATGGCGACCTGATTGATCTGAAGATAAACGAGCTCATCAATGCTGCCGCGTCCGAACCGGAAGTGCTGGATGAGTTGATCGAGCTTTTTCCGCGTCACCCCATGTCCGAAGAAGTGGCCGAGTGAGCAACCATGGGAAGAGACTTGAGGTTATACCCTAAGAATGCAAGCAAGGCTGACTTAGTATCTCTCATTAAGTCATTCGACAAGATACAAACGAGCAGTCATCTGTGGGATTGGCCAAGAGGCACGAAGCATTTTTTCTGGTTTGATGATACGGATTACATGTCCACTGCCGGCGTAGAGATAACAATATTCCCAGTTCGAGACAGCGAACGAAGCTTAAGTCATAGCGAGTGGGCAATACACGTACGGAACACCTACTCCGCCTCCTGGCATGATGTGGAGATGTTAAACAAAATTCTTCGCACGGGACGTAAGAAGTTTGGTGGTGACATATTCGGAGATTATGGCAAAAATAGGTATGCGCCACTTTGGGAAGACACCTCAACTCCAATAAGCCGAGGTTTTGCGTGGGTCTACAGGATGACTCATGGCAACATCGGTTCAGTTTCATATGCGCTACCTAACGAGCTAGACCTCGGAAAAGGCGATACAGAACTGGACAACATACTTAGCTCCCTTGATCCGACTCGAGTTATCTACAATGCACTTGTACCCTTCCTTATATCCATGCTCGAGTTTTATCTCAAAAATACATTTATCATTGCACTTAAGTACGATTCAACCGCACAGGACAAGGTTGAAGATTTTCGACGAGAAGCAATCGCTGTAGGTGCATCGAGCGAGAACATCACCGAGGAATCAATTGCAGACAGCATTTCATTTCAGGATCTACGCAATGTCAGAAAAGCCTTTAGGAAGTGGCTCGCAGTAGATGTCAAGCAACCACTGACCCTATCGACAACCACACCCGAGGAGTCTTTATGGCGGCGCTTGGATGATCTCATCAAGTACCGTCATGATATTATTCACCGAATGGGCGTTGATACAAGCTTGAGTCGCAGCGACTTTTTAAGGCAGACTCAACTCATAGAAGAATCGCTCGATGTATTGCTAAAGACTTTCGCTGATAAGTATCACATAGATATCGAGCAAATTAAAGGTTAATGTCTCGAGTGAGTGTTCGATTGCGATACACAGCTCCGAGAGCTTAGCAGTTGCCTACGCTTATGCTTGCAAAGATCGACCTCTTGGTTCATAACTATTCCTAGTCACCACCTCTTTTGACGGTGTAGGGATCCTGGCTTCTTCGAGCCCAGATCCCTGCACCCTGCAGGCAGTCAGGCGATTGCTTGCTGATAACGAGAGAAGGTGAAGCACATGGAGCAGGTAGTGGGATACGACGTGTCGTACCAGCGTATGGCATTCAGATCGAAAGTCGACAGCAATAGTATGCGATCTGCAGTACTCGAATCGCTTCTTAGGCAGGCCGCAGCCTCTGTTTTCGAGAAGAGCAATGGCCGCTGGATAGTCATCAACAAGGCGCGGTATCTTCCTCGTCAAGAAGAGACAATCGAGTTGACGATATTCGTCCCGGCTGGAGGTGATCAGTATGAGCAGTACCTCGCAGCGGTCAAGCAGTTCGAGGATCGCATCTCCTCATACTGGACCATCGAGCCAGTCGACACCACACTCCGCACCATCGAGAGTGATGGACCGAAGTGTGAAAGTGAAGCCTGTGGGAAGGAGGCCGATTGGGTTCGCGTGATTCGCGTTCCGGGATTCTTGGGTGGCACCCACTTCTGCACCGTTCACGCGCAAAACAGGAGGACTTCCGCTACTCAGGGCCGTCCAGCTTCTCCTGGCACCAACTGGAGTCAGTCACCTCCTAGCCCGCACTTCGCGGAACGAAAAGAGCCCAACCCTCCGAGGTTGAAAGCCATTCGTCCGCGCCCAGGTCAAGCAGGCCGTGCTCCGACCGCTGGAGGTGCGGGCTCTTTTCATTTTGTACAAGCGTCGGCACCCAATGACCTAGTCCTTGCTCTGCGCTAGGAGGAACAACCGCGTCGTCCCATAGGCGCAGCCGAGCCGGTTGGCAATCGTGCGGATACCGAGGCCCTGCTTCCGAAGGTGGAGGATGTCATGCTTCTGGATGTCGGTGAGGCCTGGTGTTCGAGTATCGACTCCCTTTTCTTTAAGTAAGCGAAGAAGTGAGGTCTTGGCGATGCCACTCTCTTTGGCCAGAGCTGTGCTCATCTCGCCGGCTTGGTAGCGAGCAACCAGCTGATTGAGTTCGTCGGGCGTGAACCGATCGGTGAGGCGGTAGCGATGGGTCGGGCGAGGATGCTTGGCCAGAGGACGGCGGAGCTTCCCTGCATCGATACGGTCCAGGGCGTCGCGGATGATGTTGAGCTTATCTATTTTGAAGCTGGCCCGGTTCGAGTAACGTGCTAGCACCTCGACCATGAAGGCCGGAATCACGCGGAAACGCGGGGGTTCCGGCCTTTGGTCGTTAAGGGTTTGGCGCGCTCCCGGGCTTGTTCGTTTCGCCCGCCGTATAACGCCGGACTATCCGAACAGGGCCCGGGATTCGCTTAGACCTCCTGCAGTGCGCCGAGGGCCCTCACCAGAGGCTCAAGCTCAGGCACGGACCCGGCTGCATCGAGCGCCGACGCCAAGGTCTCGTCATGGACCGGCTTGGCGGCCACCAGCAGCTTCTGGCCGGCGACCGTGAGCTCGGTGTAGATGCCGCGGCGGTCATCGGCGCACAAAATCCGGGTGAGCAGCCCCCGGTCCTCGAGGCGATTGACCAGACGAGTGGTGGCGCTGCTGGAAAGAGCGGTGGCCCGGGCCAGTTGCTGCATCCGCATGTGCCAGCCATCCTGGCGGCTCAGCGCATCCAGCACCGTGTACTCAACCACAGACAGGTCACTGGCGGCCTGCAGCGCCTTTTCCAGTTCTGCCTCGATGCTTCCGTGCAGCGCCGCAAGGGTGCGCCACCCCTGCGCCCTTACCTCGACGGCGTCATCCTTGATGCCCATGCGTGCTGTGCTCCTGCCTTGTTCCTGGATGGACGGAGACGCATCCAAAAGTAGTTGCTTGCGCAAGTACCTAGCGTGTGCAACTATATATAGAGCGTCTGCAACTATTATTCTACGGTTCCCGGCGGCGCACTTCCACTTTCGGTGGGAACCAACCATTAAGGAGCTCCACATGCCCGCAGGGTTGATTGCCCTTGCCCTCGGCGGATTCGGCATCGGACTGACCGAATTCGTGATCATGGGCCTCTTGCCGGAGGTTGCTGCCGACTTCCAGGTCAGCGAAGCCTCGGCAGGCTGGTTCATTTCCGGCTATGCCCTCAGCGTTACCGTCGGTGCCCTCCTGGTAACAGCCGCTGTCACCAGGTTGCCGCGTAAGCCGGTCCTCGTCGGACTGCTTGTCCTCTTCATAGCGGGCAACTTCTTGTCCGCGATAGCCGACAACTACACTGCGATGCTCATCGGCCGCATTGTTGCCGCGCTGTGCCATGGCGCGTTCTTCGGCATCGGGTCCGTGGTCGCTGCCAGCCTGGTTCCCGCCCACAAGAAGGCGGGGGCAATCGCCATCATGTTCACCGGGTTGACTGCCGCCAACGTCCTGGGTGTGCCGTTCGGAACCCTTCTCGGCCAAAACTTCGGCTGGCGCTCCACGTTCTGGGCAATCACCGCTATTGGTGTGGTGGCGTTGCTAGGCATCGCGCTCATGGTTCCGAAGGCAAGCACTGAGCCCACCAAGGGCCTCCGGAGTGAACTGGGTGCGTTCAAGTCGGGACAAGTGTGGCTTTCGATCGTCGTAACTGTCCTCGGCTTCGGGGGAATGTTCGGCGCCTTCACCTACATCGCCTTTACTTTGACCGAGGTGTCCGGATTCGAGTCCAGCGCCGTGCCGTGGCTCTTGGTGCTCTTTGGCGGTGGCCTGTTCGTCGGCAACTTCCTGGGTGGCAAGGCGGCCGACAAAGCCTTGGACAAATCCTTGATTGTCATTCTGGCGGGCTTGGTAGTGGTTCTTGTCTTCTTCGCCCTGACCGCCTCCAACAGCATCGCCACGCTCGTGTCCCTGGCGCTCATGGGTGGATTCGGGTTCGCTACCGTCCCCGGCCTGCAAATGCGGGTCATGCACTTTGCCTCGACTGCTCCAACCCTGGCGTCGGGCGCGAACATCGGAGCCTTCAACCTCGGAAATGCCTTGGGGGCCTGGCTTGGTGGCGTCACCATCACTGCCGGCCTTGGCTACACCTCGCCCATCTGGGCCGGGGCCGCCATTACGGTTGCGGCGTTGCTGGTCATGCTGGTGGCTGCAGCAGCCGCCAGGGGCGGGGGAGCTGCGGCACCTGCTGCAACGCCCGACGTCGATCACTCACCCCGCGAGGCGACCGTCGCTTAACGATTGATGACCGAACAGGAAAAACCCGCCGCGAGTTTCCCGTGGCGGGTTTTCTTGTTATGTGATGCTGGTCCAGCGCCGGGCTAGGGGTTGGGTGTTGTATCCCGTGCCTCATGCTCAGTCCGCTTGGCTGTTGCGGTGCGCTCGGTCTCGGCCTGCTTCAGCGCCTTCATCTGCTTTCCCCGCCTCCGCCAGACGGCCCAGAGGACGGTCACACCAATAAAGATGACCAGGGCCGCGATTGCTGAGACGGCGGTCCAGGTAGTGAAGAACCCGGCGTCTACACTCAACGTGCGCTGGCCGGCGTGGGCTGATTCGGTAGAGCCGAAGACGATGCCGGCCGTCAAGAGGTTGGGCGTGGCGAGGGCGACAGCCACCAGCAGTATGGCGATCTTCCACGGCCAAGTGACGGCCTTGCGTGTTGCCTGCCACGCCACCAGCAGTGGAATGAAAGTGAACACGAACCCGTAGAACATGCCTACCAGGATGCTGGCACCCAGATCCCGCCGGATCTGTCCGGCGATGGTGTCGGCCCACCAGCGGGGAAGAATTGCGCCGAGAATGAAGTAGGCCGCCACGGCGACAAGCAGGGCCACCAGGATCAGGATAATTTTGACGCCCCAATTGCGCTTTTTCTGAGCCGGTACTTGTGCTTGTTCAGTCATGGGTCAATCATTGCAGAGACCCCATCGGGCGCAGGGGTAATTGTGCCTATACTTTCAGCGGTGGCCGAACGAGCGGGCCGCCGTCGAGGTTCGTAAATGTCCCGATGAAAGGCCACCCATGAGCAATATTCCAGAAGATCTTTCCTATACCGCAGAACACGAATGGGTATCCGCTCCCGATGCGGACGGCGTGGTGCGCGTTGGTATCACCGACTTCGCCCAGGATGCCTTGGGCGACGTCGTCTATGCCCAGATGCCCGAACCCGGCACCAAGGTCAAGGGCAACGAGGTTGTTGGTGAGGTTGAATCCACCAAGAGTGTCTCCGATATTTATGCACCCGTGGCAGGCGAGGTAGTCAGCCGCAATGATGCCCTGGACTCCGATCCTGCCCTTATTAACTCGGACCCGTACGGCGAAGGCTGGCTTATTGAAGTAAAGCTCGCCGAAGCTGATGCGGTGGAATCCCTGCTCAGTGCATCGGAGTACGAACAACAGGTAGGCTAAAGTTATCTGGCCCGCCAGGCTGAATTCCTCCGCGAGGGGAAGTCGGGCGGCGGGCCAGGAACCGATTTGCCCGGCGGTACCGGGATGCGGAAGTGGCCGGCAGGGTTTGGAACTGCCGGCGGATGAGGAGGAAATTCCATGGTTGGCGGCGAACAGAACCAAGCCAATGTCGGGAACGGCGCGGAGGAACAGCCTACGTCGGAGACCACCTCGATCAGCATCACGCCAACGTGGGACGAGCCGAGCATTGCGCCCAAGCTGGCACCCGAGGAACGCGCATCCGTGGATGCCCTTCCCCCGGACTCGGCCTTGCTCATAGCCCACAGCGGCCCGAATGCAGGCGCTCGGTTCCTTCTGGATGCGGACACCACCACCGCCGGACGGCACCCGGATGCTGACATTTTCCTTGACGACGTCACGGTGTCCCGCAAACACGTCCAGTTCATCCGCTCCGCGTCCGGTTTCGAACTCGTGGACATGGGCAGCCTCAATGGCACCTATGTCAACCACGATCGCGTGGACCGCGTGCAGTTGAAGAGCGGCAATGAGGTCCAGATCGGTAAATTCCGGTTGACCTACTACCTGAGCCCTGCACGCGCAGCAGGCCAGGTCTGACCCCCGGGTATCTGCCTGTGGCTATGGCCCAGCCGGACCGTCGCGGACCGCAGATCCTGAACATCGGGGAAGTCCTCGCCCAGTTGAGCGATGACTTCCCTGGTATGTCTGCGTCCAAGATTCGCTTCCTTGAGGAAAAGGGACTCATCAATCCGAAGCGGACCCCCGCCGGCTACAGGCAGTACGCTGACAGCGACGTCGAGCGGCTCCGGTTTGTCCTGGGGCTCCAACGTGATCAATATCTGCCGCTGAAGGTCATCAAGGACTACCTGGACGCCATTGACAGGGGAGAGCGGCCGGAGAACCTGCCGCCTGGGGTGACGGTGTCGCCCAGGGTGGTCTCCGCTGAGATGGCTGCGGAGGTGCAGGGACGCGCACGCGCCCTGACGGAGGAACAGCTGCGTGCCGAGTCGGGTGCCAGTGTTACTTTGCTGGAGTCCCTCCTGAGTTTTGGGCTCATCAGCCACATTGGCGGGAAGTTTGACGAACACGCACTGCAAGTGGCGCGCGCCTGCGTTCAGCTGGAGGGACATGGCCTGGAGCCCAGGCATTTGCGCCCCTTCCAAGCAGCAGCTGAACGCGAGTTCGGCTTGGTTGAAAGGGCTGTTGCCGCGCTGACATCCCGGCGGGACGCCGCATCCCAGGCACGGGCTGCCGAAGCCGCCCGTGAGATCAGCGAACTCTGCCTCACGCTGCACAGGGCGCTTGTCCACGACCGCATCGCACGGATGGACACCTGATGATAGAAGTCGAAATCGTCGGCGTCCGGATCGAACTGCCGTCCAACCAGCCGTTGGTCCTCTTGCGTGAGATCAACGGGGAGCGGCATGTTCCCATCTGGATTGGAACTCCCGAGGCCAGCGCCATCGCCTTGGCGCAGCAGGGTGTGGTTCCGCCACGGCCCATGACCCATGACCTCCTGGTGGACGTTGTTGAGTCGCTGGGCCATTCGATCATCAGCGTTAACATCGTGGCCGTCGAGGACAACATCTTCTACGGACAGCTGCAATTCGACGACGGCACGGTAGTGAGTTCACGCGCTTCGGACGCCCTGGCCCTTGCGCTGCGGGCCAAATGCCGCATCTGGTGCGCTGACGCCGTGATGGAAGAAGCTGGTGTCCGGATCACCGAGCACGATGAAGGCGAGGACTCGGAGCCGGATCCAACTGTGGACGAAGAGCGCGAAATGCGCCGCTTCCGTGAGTTCCTGGACGACGTGGAACCCGAGGATTTCGAAGGCTGATACACCCTAAGCCTAAAGTTGAGGGTGAAAGTTTCGACACGACCCGAATTTGGTGCCAAGGTCTTTGACCTCGAAGCCTCACAGGCCTAACGTCGAAGGTATCAAGTTCCCGTTGCATACACTGCCTGCGCAAGTCACACTGGAAAGTGCGGCCTTGCGGGAATTACACTGCTGCATTTCGGCGTTGTGATCAGGGTATGCACCGTCCCCAAGGGAACTGAGAACAAGGAGGTCACGTGAGTCCGAAAGGCGAAGCAGGCGAGCTGAAGCAGGCCTCGACCGGCATTGCTGCGCCCGCATCCGGCGCCCAAGGTTTGCTCTTCACGGAGGACCTTCCTGTGCTGGACGAGGACGCGGGCTACCGTGGTCCTACTGCGTGCAAGGCCGCAGGAATCACGTACCGCCAGTTGGACTACTGGGCGCGCACCGGCCTCGTTGAACCTGCTGTCCGCGGTGCTGCGGGCTCAGGATCCCAGCGGCTCTACGGCTTCCGCGACATCCTGGTCCTCAAGGTGGTAAAGCGCCTGCTGGATACGGGAGTGTCCCTGCAGCAGATCCGCACCGCCGTTGAGCACCTTCGTGAGCGCGGCGTTGAGGACCTTGCACAGATTACGCTCATGAGCGATGGCGCCAGCGTCTACGAATGTACGTCCGCTGACGAAGTCATTGATCTCGTTCAAGGTGGTCAGGGCGTTTTCGGCATTGCCGTTGGACGTGTGTGGAGGGAAGTCGAGGGAAGCCTTGCCGCACTTCCGAGCGAGCACGCCGCAGAGCAGTCCTTTCCGGACGACGAATTGACCAAGCGGCGCGTAGCGCGTCGTATCGGCTAGAACGCCGGCCCACAGAATTCATACCAATTGAATGAAGCCCCGTCCCAGTATGGGCGGGGCTTCATTGTTTAACTTCTACCTCAGCGCTGGCGGCGGTCCCGTACGGCGGGCTGGCTGCCCAGCAAGCTCTGCAGCAGGGCATCAAACAGTTTGGCGGAGTTCTTGGCTGAGTCCCCGGGCCAATGATGCACTGAGTGCGCCGCTCCCTGGATCTGCTGCCAGTTGGCTTGCTCCGGAATGTGTGGCGTCAGCAAGAGATCCCCGAACATGGACTCCATTTCGGCCAGGCGGAACGTATGTTCCGACGATCCCGTGCGCACGCGGTTGGCGACGATCCCGGCCGGGGCAAGGTTGGGGGCGAACTCCTGCCGGAACAGCTGAATGGCCCGCATGGTGCGCTCGGTGCCCGCCACTGAGAACAGTCCCGGTTCGGCAACGAGGACCACGCGGTCACTGGCGCTCCACGCCATGCGAGTCAGCCCGTTGAGGGACGGCGGGCAGTCCACCAGGACCAGTTCGTAGTTGGTGGTTCCGGCCAGCACGGCGGACAATCTGCGAAGATCGCGGCGGCCAAGGTCCGGCCGGTCATAGATTCCCGTGAATGCCGAACCCACCGCGACGTCAAGAGTGCCGTCGCTGGAGCCGTTGGAGACCCAACTGCTGCTGGCCACATTGTCGTGGAGCCTGGCTTTTCTGGGGCTTTTCAGCATGCGCCCGATGTCCAACTGTTCGTCGGGCTGCACGCCGAGTGCCGTGGTGGCGTCGGCATGGGGATCGAGGTCCACCACCAGGGTGGGAATACCGGCCGCAAGGGCCGCGGACGCCAGACCGGTGGTCACGGACGTTTTTCCCACTCCACCTTTGAGGCTGCTGATGCTGACTACTTGCACTTGAAAACCCAAAACCTAACGCCGGTTGCCGTATCGCGCTGATTCGGCTCCGGAAGCGCCGGAGCCGGGGCTTGCCGAAGCCCCCTCAACATCATATGGTGCATGACCGTCGATTCCCGCTTTCTACGCGCCCGAGGCTTGGGAGAGGGGTGGCAATAGCACGCTGGCGGATCGCGCGCACGCATATACAGTCCACATGACGATTCCTTTGTGATGGTTGCCACAAAGATTTGTGTTTGATGCTGGCGGCACTACACACTGTGACCACCGACCGATCCACCCGCAATGATGCAGGAGAAGCATGTTTTCGAAAATTCTGGTGGCCAATCGCGGCGAGATCGCGATCAGGGCGTTTCGCGCTGGTTACGAGCTGGGCGCCAAAACCGTGGCCGTCTTTCCGCACGAGGACCGCAACTCGATCCACCGGCAGAAGGCCAACGAGGCTTACCTCATCGGCGAAGTAGGCCATCCCGTTCGGGCCTACCTGGATGTCGAGGAGGTTGTCCGCGTCGCCAAGGAAGCCGGCGCTGACGCCATTTACCCCGGGTACGGGTTCCTCTCGGAGAACCCGGACCTCGCCCGTGCCGCTAAAGCGGCCGGAATAACGTTCGTTGGTCCGCCCGCCGAGGTCCTGGAACTTGCCGGCAACAAAGTTGCCGCCCTCGAAGCCGCACGCAAGGCCGGTGTCCCGGTCCTGAAGTCGAGCCAGCCGTCCAAGGACCTCGATGAGCTGATTGCAGCTGCGGACGAGATCGGCTTCCCGATTTTCGCCAAGGCTGTTGCCGGCGGCGGCGGACGTGGCATGCGTCGTGTCGAGACACGCGAAGCCCTCCCCGAAGCGCTGCAGTCCGCCATGCGTGAGGCTGACGCGGCATTCGGTGACCCCACCATGTTCCTTGAGCAGGCAGTGCTGCGGCCGCGCCACATTGAAGTGCAGATTCTCGCTGACGCCGAAGGCAACGTCATTCACCTGTTCGAGCGTGACTGTTCGCTGCAGCGCCGCCACCAGAAGGTGATTGAAATTGCCCCCGCTCCCAACCTGGATGAGAACATCCGCCAGGCGCTGTACCGGGATGCCGTTGCCTTCGCGAAGGCCTTGAACTACGTCAATGCCGGAACCGTCGAGTTCCTCGTCGACACCGAGGGCGAACGAGCCGGACAACACGTCTTCATCGAAATGAACCCCCGTATCCAGGTTGAGCACACCGTGACCGAAGAGATCACGGATGTCGACCTCGTTCAGGCGCAGATGCGCATTGCCTCCGGTGAGACCCTTGCCGACCTCGGCCTTAGCCAGGACAGCGTCTCGATCAAGGGCGCTGCGCTGCAGTGCCGTATCACCACCGAGGATCCGGCCAACGGATTCCGCCCGGACGTCGGAAAGATCACCGGCTACCGTTCCGCAGGTGGCGCTGGTGTACGGCTCGACGGCGGTACGGTCTACTCCGGTGCCGAGATCAGCCCGCACTTCGACTCCATGCTGGTGAAGCTGACCTGCCGTGGCCGTGACTACCCGGCCGCCGTGGCACGTGCACGCCGTGGGTTGGCTGAGTTCCGCATCCGCGGCGTGTCTACCAACATCCCCTTCCTGCAGGCCGTTCTCGCCGATCCGGACTTCAACGCCGGCAACGTGGCCACGGACTTCATCGACAAGCGCCCCGAGCTCCTCAAGTCGCACATCTCGGCAGACCGCGGCACAAAGCTGATCACCTGGCTGGCGGACGTCACCGTCAACAAGCCGAACGGCGAACTCACGGTCCACTCCGACCCCGCGAGCAAGCTGCCCGAAGTCGACGGTCCGGTTCCGACCTCCGGCTCGCGGCAGAAGTTGATTGAGCTCGGGCCTGAGGGCTTCGCCAAGGCACTGCGTGAGCAGCAGGCAGTGGCCGTCACGGATACGACGTTCCGGGACGCCCACCAATCGCTCCTGGCCACCCGCGTCCGTACCCGCGACCTCGTTGCGGCTGGTCCGGCTGTAACGGCATTGATGCCTGAGCTGCTCTCCGTGGAAGCCTGGGGCGGGGCTACGTACGACGTCGCACTGCGCTTCCTGGGTGAGGATCCGTGGGACCGCTTGGCCGCACTGCGCCAGGCACTGCCCAACACTTGCCTCCAGATGCTCCTCCGTGGACGCAACACCGTTGGCTACACGCCGTACCCGGAAGAAGTGACTGAGGCTTTCGTCAGCGAAGCAGCGGCCACGGGCATCGACATCTTCCGCATCTTCGACGCCCTCAACGACGTCAACCAGATGGCCCCGGCCATCCGTGCGGTGCGTGCAACCGGAACCGCCGTTGCAGAGGTGGCGCTGTGCTACACCGGCAACCTCCTGGATCCCAAGGAGGATCTGTACACCCTCGACTACTACCTGGAGCTTGCCCAGAAGATCGTCGACGCCGGTGCGCACATCCTTGCCATCAAGGACATGGCCGGACTGTTGCGTCCTGCCGCTGCCGCGAAGCTGGTCACGGCTTTGAGGGAGCGTTTCGACCTGCCGGTTCACCTGCACACGCACGACACCGCAGGCGGCCAGCTCGCCACCCTCCTGGCGGCCGTCGACGCAGGTGTGGACGCCGTCGACGTCGCTTCGGCTTCGTTGGCCGGTACCACCAGCCAGCCCGCGGCTTCTGCCTTGGTCGCTGCCTTGGCCAACACCCCGCGCGACACGGGCCTCAGCCTGGCCCACGTGGGCGCCATGGAACCGTATTGGGAAGCCGTTCGACGTGTCTACGCACCCTTCGAGTCCGGGCTCCCGGGTCCCACGGGACGGGTGTACCAGCACGAAATCCCGGGTGGCCAGCTGTCCAACCTTCGCCAACAGGCCATCGCGCTGGGGCTGGGGGAGCAGTTCGAAGCCATTGAGGACATGTACACCGCTGCCGACCGCATCCTGGGCCGCCTGGTCAAGGTGACACCGTCTTCCAAGGTGGTGGGCGACCTGGCCCTGCATCTCGTGGGACTCAATGCCGACCCGGCGGACTTCAACGAGAACCCGCAGAACTACGACATCCCGGACTCCGTCATCGGCTTCCTCTCCGGGGAACTCGGTGATCCTCCCGGAGGTTGGCCTGAGCCCTTCCGCACCAAGGCCCTGCAGGGCCGCAGCATCAAGGTGCGCGACGTCCAGATCAGTGCCGAGGACAGCGCAGCGCTCAAGGGTGATTCCAAGACCCGCCAGCACACGCTCAACCGCTTGCTCTTTGCGGGTCCCACCAAGGACTACCTCAAGAGCGTTGACACCTACGGCAACATCTCCGTGCTCGACACTCGCGACTACCTCTACGGCCTGCAGCGCGGTGCGGAGCATGTCATCGAACTGGAAAAGGGCGTCCGCCTGATTGCCCAGCTCGAGGCCGTGTCCGAGGCCGACGAGAAGGGCATGCGCACGGTCATGTGCACGCTGAACGGGCAGTCCCGACCGGTGGTAGTCCGCGACCGCTCCGTGGTCAGCAACGTCAAGGCCGCAGAAAAGGCCGACCCCGCACAACCGGGCCAGGTTGCGGCGCCGTTCGCCGGCGCTGTCACTGTCGCCGTCAAGGTGGGCGATGTGGTGAACGTCGGAGACACCGTGGCCACCATTGAGGCCATGAAGATGGAAGCGTCCATCACGACGCCGGTGGCAGGCACGGTCTCACGCCTTGCCATTCCCGCGGTGGGGCAGGTCCAAGGCGGCGATTTGCTGCTGGTAGTCGGCTAGGACCCGGCAAAGCAAAAAGAACCCCTTCCGGATCTTCCGGAAGGGGTTCTTTTCTTGCCTAGGACGCGCGGGGCGCGCCGTACATTTCCTCGATCACGGCGTCGAAGTCCTTCATGACCTGGGCGCGCTTGACCTTGAGGGAGGGGGTAAGGTGCCCGGAGGCTTCCGTGAAGTCCGCTGGAACGATCCTGAAGGACTTGATGGCCTCCGCCTGCGAGACGGATTGGTTCGCCTTGCTGATGAGCTCTTGGACGGCGGCTTTGACCACCGCGTGATCCGAGGCCTCGTCCAGCGTGGTGCCGGACGGCAGTCCGTGCCGCTCCAGCCAACCGGGCAGTGCTTCTTCGTCCAGCGTGACGAGTGCCCCGATGAAGGGGCGGTTGTCACCAACCACCAGGACCTGGGAGACCAAGGCGTCTGCGCGGATCTGGTCCTCCAGGAGGGCAGGAACTACGTTCTTTCCACCCGCCGTGACGATGATTTCCTTCTTGCGGCCGGTGATCTTGAGGAAGCCGTTGTTGTCGAGTTCGCCGATATCGCCGGTGCGGAACCAGCCGTCGTCGAAGGCTTCGGCGGTGAGGTCTTCCCGCCGGTAGTAGCCCCGCATCACGCAGACGCCCTTGGTGAGGATTTCGCCGTCGTCCGCGATCTTGACCGAGTTGCCCGGCAGGGGGGCGCCCACCGTACCGATCTTGATCATGGACGGAGTGTTGACCGATATTGGCGCCGTGGTCTCGGTCAGGCCGTAGCCTTCCAGGATCTGAAGCCCGATGCCTTGGAAGAAGTGGCCAAGCCGTTCACCCAACGGGCCTCCGCCGGACACGGCATGGGCTACGTGGCCGCCCATGGCCGCGCGGAGCTTGCCGTAAACCAGCTTGTCGAACACCGCGTGCTTGATCTTTAGGCCGAGACCCAGGGAGCCGGACTCGCGCGCCTTGGAGTAGGCGATGGCAGTATCCACGGCGCGATGGAAGATTGCGCCCTTGCCTCCGTCTTCGGCCTTGGTCAGGGCGGAGTTGTAGACCTTTTCGAAAACCCTCGGGACCGCCAGGATGAACGTCGGCTGGAAGCTTTGGAGATCGGCCAGCAGGTTCTTGATGTCAGGGGTGTGGGCCACCTTGACGCCGCCAGCCACAGCCAGAACGGAAATGAAGCGCGCAAACACGTGGGCCAGCGGGAGGAACATGATGGTCTTGGCCGACTCGTTGACCACCTCCGGAATTGCCACGCGGGCGTTCTCCGAGAGTTCAACGAAGTTCCCGTGGGTCAGTTCGCAACCCTTTGGACGGCCGGTGGTGCCGGAGGTGTAGATAATGGTGGCAACATCCGCGAGACCAGCGGCGGAGCGGCGGGACTCAAGTTCTTCGTCCGGGACGCCGGCGCCGGCAGCGCGCAGCGCATCCAAGCCGGCACCCTCGAGCTGCCAGACATTGGCCACGGACGCGATGTCCTCCGCTGCGACAGCCTGCCGGATCACGTCTTCGTGGTGGGCTGCCTCGCCAAAAGCGGCTACTGCGCCTGAATCGCCCAGGTTCCATGCCACCTGTGAAGGCGAGGAGGTTTCATAGATCGGTACCGAGACTGCCCCGGCAAACCAGATGGCAAAGTCCACCAAGGACCATTCGTACCGGGTCCGGGACATGATGCCCACACGGTCGCCCGCCGCCACTCCGCTCGCAATGAGGCCCTTGGCCAGGGCCTTGACGTCCGCCAGGAACTCCTTGGCATGTATGTCCTGCCACTGCGCGTTGCTGTCCAGCTTGGCGAACAGTGCCGGGTTGGATGCCTTGGCGGCTTCCCGGATCACGAGGTCCGTGATGTTGGTTTCAGGGGCGACATTGATGAGGGGAGGAACACTGATTTCACGCACGGTAGCTCCTTTGATATCCACGGGCCACGAGGGGCTGGTTCCACTCTAGTATGCCCACTCATGGAGGTGTGTCCTATTTCACCTACTGGCGAGTAACTTTACGGATGAGCCGCCGTTCAGGGCAACTTGGCTCCATTCGGCACCCTGGATGCCGGGGTGCGGTATTCCGCGGAATAGGATTGTGGGATGCCCTCCCTTAGGTCCAGTTCCCGCACCCGAATCAGGCCACCGGCCGCTGCCTGGAAGGAAGTGCCGTGGGCTGCCCGCCGAAGCCATCTGGGCCGGAGGGGCCTGGCCATCGGTATCGATATCGGTGGCACGAAAGTGGCTGCCGGCGTCGTTGACGCCGAGGGGCGGGTGCTGGCGGAAGCGCGCCGTTCCACGCCCGGCGCCGACCCCCGGGCGGTGGAGCAGACCATTGTGGAGTTGGTTACCGAGCTCAGCGGCGACCATCGGATCGCCTCTGTCGGCATCGGGGCGGCAGGGTGGATGGACCTCGACGGCGGTACGGTGCTGTTCAGCCCGCACCTCGCCTGGCGCAACGAGCCCCTGCGGGAGAGCCTTCAGAAGCTGCTGAGGCGGCCTGTCCTGCTGACCAACGACGCCGATGCCGCAGCCTGGGCCGAGTGGCGCTTTGGTGCCGGCCAAGGTGAGAGCCGCCTGGTGTGCATCACGCTGGGCACGGGCATCGGCGGTGCCATGGTCATGGACGGCAAAGTTGAACGCGGGCGCTATGGTGTGGCCGGAGAATTCGGGCATCAGATCATTTTCCCGGGCGGGCATCGTTGCGAGTGCGGCAACCGCGGCTGCTGGGAACAGTATGCGTCCGGAAATGCCTTGGGGCGCGAAGCCCATCAACTGGTACGGACCAACTCGCCGGAGGGCCGGGGGCTCTTGGAGAAGGCCGGCGGGGTCGCGGAAAGCATCACCGGGGCCGCGGTCACAGCGTTGGCTCTTGCCGGTGACGCCACATCCAAGGAGTTGCTGGCCGATCAAGGCGAATGGTTGGGTCTTGGCCTGGCCAACCTGGCCGCTGCGCTGGACCCCGGGATGTTCGTGATCGGTGGAGGTCTGTGCGATGCCGGAGAGCTCCTCACCGGACCGGCGCGCACCGCCTTTGCCAAGAACCTGACCGGGCGGGGATTCAGGCCGATGGCCCGGATCGAACTCGCTGCCCTTGGCCCGAGTGCCGGAATGATCGGGGCCGCGGACCTTTCGCGTGTCAGCGGGCGGGCCCACAGCTAAGCCGGGACGCACCTAAGCGAGGGCCGAGGCCTAGATGCGCGCGCCGTCGTCGTCCTCGTTTTTTTCCTGGGGCAGCCTCATGATGAGGTAGACCACCGACGCCACGAACACGGCCACGATTCCCAGGATGGCGGTCAGCGGCGCTGAACGCCAGAACATCGCGGTGAAAAGCAAAGCAATGGGCCCGCCAACGGCACCCACCCAAGCCAGCATGGTCATGGGTTCCGTGCCCGCCAGGCTCGGGGGCTCGTCGGGCACGAAGGCCTCATCGTCGTCGTCAACCTCGAAGTCGCGTGGCCCCAGGGGTCGGCCTGCACCTTCACTGGAGGCCGGGACTGCTGCCGGCTCCGGGCTGCCGACCCCCGCCGGAGTGGACAATCCGAGAGGATCGAAGTCCTTGAAAGTCTTGCCGGCTTCCGGCTTGGCTGGAGCGGCAGCCTCAGTAGGTTCATCCACGGGCCTGGTCGCAGGAAGTTCCTCTTCGGGCAAAGTCTCGGTCGCCTCCAAACGGGCTACCAGATCCAGCCATACGGCGTCGTCATCCTTGTTGGCGCTTTGATCGGCTGAATTGGGATCAGGCCTGTTCATCGGCTGTGTCCTTTTCGGGGAAAAGCCCGTTGCCAGCCAAAGCCGCCACGGTTTCTCGAATGAATTCGACGGTACCGTCGAAAATTTCAGGTGCGTCGTTGTCCAAGGTTGCCACGTGGTGGCTGTTGTGGAGGTAGCGGACATCCAGGGGCGCCTGCAGGCGGGACCGCAGGAAATCCAAGCTGGCGTTCGAAACCACGTTGTCCACGGTGGAACGGTACACGCGGACCGGGCTGCTGATGCGGGGGAGGATGGCAGCGGTGTCCTTGTACATTCTCTTCAGTTCGTGGGCTGCCGCTACGGGTGTCCGGGCGTAGGCACCTTCGTCCTGGTCCGGCTTGAGAATGTCGTTCGCAATCGCCGGTGTCGTCTTCACTACATACTTGAGCGCCCCGACAATAACGGCCCGCGGGTCATCCAAAACCAGGCCGGGATTGACCACCACAGTGCCCGCTACAGGCCGTGTGGCCGCAATCCTCAATGCGAGTGTGCCTCCCATGGACAAGCCTGCAGTGAACACGTAGTCGCAATCCGTGGCCAACTCCCTGTAGGCATCATCGACTGCGCGGTGCCACTCCCGCCACGAGCGCGTGGCCATGTCCTGCCAGGTAGTCCCGTGGCCTGGGAGCAATGGCAGCCTGACAGCGTATCCGGCCGCCGCCAGGTGTTCAGCCCAGGGTCGCACGCTGTGGGGACTCCCAGTGAAGCCGTGGGACATGACCACTCCGACGCGGGGGCCGGCTCCATTCCAACTGCTGCGGAACGGCGAGAAATCCGGAAGCATTTTCATGATGACTTCGAGGCTACTCTGTCGCTGGCATGCTGACGGAAAAACCCGGCAGATTCTTCGAAGATGATGGGGGCGTCCACATCCAGAGTGGCAACGTGGCCGCTTTGGGGGAGGGTGACGATCTTCAGGCGGGACGAAGCAATGTGCCGGCTGATGGTGGCCACGGAGCTGGGCGGGATGACACCGTCCACCGCTGACTTGAACACCAAGGCCGGGGCCTGCACTTGGGGCAGCCCGCGCGTAGCCGCCCGGAAGAGCTTCTTGAGTTCGTGCACCGACTTCAACGGTGTCTTGGAGTAGTCGCCCGTCTCATCGGTGAGCGGAGCAGGGTTGTCTTCCACTATGGGCGTGGTGGTCGGCATGACGTACTTCAGGGCGCCTACGTACCTCACCCGGCGGTCGTAAAAGCTTAGGCCGGGATTGACCAGCACCAGTCCTGGAACGTCGTGGATGGCAGCCACCCGAAGGGCCACCGCGCCGCCCATGGACAGTCCCGCGACGAAGCACATGTCTGTTTTCCCGGCGAGGTCCAGGTAGCTCTGCTCAAAGGTCCGGTACCAGTCCTGCCAGCGTGTTGTGGCAAGGTCGCGCCAGTTGGTGCCGTGACCGGGGAGGAGGGGCACGGAAACGGCAAACCCTTGCTCAGCCAGGTACTCGGCCCAGGGGATCATGCTGAGCGGGCTGCCGGTGAACCCATGGCAGATAGCCACTCCGGTCGAAGCGTTGGCTCCGTGTCCGGCATAGTGGAAGGCGAGCGGGGCAGCGGCTTTGTTGCGTTCCGTCATGGGTCCATCGTGTCACTGTTCCGGACATTTCTCACTGGAGTAGGGTTGCAGTTGAGTGCCGGCCGGGTAGCCCCGGAAGCAGGCCAGCCATCGGCCGTGAGAGGGACAAACGTGTTCTATTGGGTCATGAAGAGGATCTTTCTCGGTCCCATCCTCAAGCTCCTGTTCAGGCCTTGGGTCAAAGGCCTGGACAACGTTCCTGAAAATGGCGCAGCAATACTGGCGTCCAATCATCTGTCCTTTTCCGACTCGATCTTCCTGCCTTTGGTAGTCCACCGTCCTGTCATTTTCCTCGCGAAGGCCGAGTACTTCTCGGGAACCGGGATTAAGGGCCGGCTCACTGCTCTGTTCTTCAGGCTGAGCAACCAGCTGCCCATGGACCGCTCCGGAGGCGCCGCCTCTGAGATGTCTTTGCAGGCAGGAAAGGACGTCCTGACCTCCGGCGGCCTGTTGGGGATTTATCCGGAGGGCACCCGCAGCCCGGATGCCCGGCTGTACCGCGGCAAGGTTGGCGTAGCGAGGCTGGCCCTCCAGACGCGCGTGCCGGTTGTGCCGGTGGCGATGATCGGAACCGAGAAAGTCCAGCCAATCGGCAAGAGACTGCCGAGCATTCGGCGGATCGGGCTCATCTTCGGGCAGCCGCTGGACTTCAGCCGCTACTACGGCATGGAGGACGACCGCCTGATTCAGAGGGCGGTGACAGACGAGATCATGTATGAGTTGATGCGGCTGTCCGGACAGGAATACGTGGATGAGTACGCGGCCGTCGTCAAGGCGCGGTTGGCTGGCAAGGGTCCGGAACCCGTGCATAAGCCCGAGGCAGCCGAGGACACTACCGCAGGGATTGCCGACGACGCAGAGAAACCTGACGGCGACGGGCAGAAGCCAGCCGGGGGACTGTGACGCCTCCTGAGGCGTCAGTTACGGCGGTAGTCCCTCAACCCTGCCGGAGGCTACTACTCTTGTAGGGTGACTGAGCTAACCGCGAACACCGCACCTTCTGCAGCAGATCCCCTCGCCAGCACCGCCCAGAGCGGGGCGGCAAACTATCCGGGGCTGGATGCCTGGCGGGACCTGCCCATTTCACAGCAGCCCACCTGGTCTGACGCTGATGTCTTCAAGGCTTCCGTCAAGGAACTCTCCGTTGTCCCGCCCTTGGTCTTCGCTGGCGAAGTGGACGTTCTCCGTGAACGACTCGCCGCTGCCGCCCAAGGCAAGGCATTTCTCCTGCAGGGTGGCGACTGTGCCGAAACGTTTGAGGCAGCCACGGCAGACAAGATCAGCGCCCGCGTCAAGACGATCCTCCAGATGGCCGTTGTACTCACCTACGGCGCCGCCATGCCCGTCATCAAGATGGGACGCATGGCAGGCCAGTTCGCCAAACCGCGCTCGTCCAATGACGAAACCCGCGACGGCGTAACGCTTCCTGCTTACCGCGGCGACATCGTCAACGGTTACGATTTCACCCCTGAATCCCGCGCGCACGATGCTGGCAGGATGCTGAAGGCCTACCACACGTCGGCTTCCACGCTGAACCTCATCCGGGCCTTCACCCAGGGCGGTTTTGCCGATCTCCGCCTCGTTCACCAGTGGAACAAGGGCTTCACCGAGAACCCGGCACACGCCCGCTACGAGTCGCTGGCCCGAGATATTGACCGCGCCATCATGTTCATGGATTCCTGCGGTGCTGACTTCGAGGCACTCAAGCGCGTGGAGTTCTTTGCCAGCCACGAAGCGTTGCTCCTCGACTACGAGCGTGCACTGACTCGCATCGACTCCCGCACCGGCTTGCCTTATGACACTTCTTCGCACTTCCTGTGGATCGGTGAGCGCACACGCGAACTCGACCACGCCCATGTCGATTTCCTTTCGCGCGTCCGGAACCCCATTGGCGTCAAGCTCGGTCCGTCAACCAGCGGCGACGACGCACTCCGCCTCATCGACAAACTGGACCCGAACCGCGAACCTGGCCGCCTCACATTCATCACCCGCATGGGCGCCAAGAACATCCGCGAAAAGCTGCCGGCCGTCGTCGAGCGTGTTACCGCCTCCGGCGCCCAGGTGCTGTGGGTTACTGATCCAATGCATGGCAACACGGTGACCTCGCCCAATGGGTACAAGACCCGCAACTTCGACGACGTCATCGATGAAGTACGCGGCTTCTTCGAAGTCCACCACTCGCTGGGAACCGTCCCGGGCGGCCTGCACGTCGAAATGACCGGCGACGACGTCGCGGAGTGCCTGGGTGGCGCCGACCCGATCGACCAGGACGCCTTCCTGGACCGCTACGAGTCGGTGTGCGATCCGCGCTTGAACCACATGCAGTCCCTCGAGATGGCCTTCCTCGTTGCGGGAGCCCTTTCCAAGAGGTAGCAGAACAAGAAAGGCACGGTCCGTTGAAACGGACCGTGCCTTTTTTGGCGGGAACCTAGACTACCGTCAGAGTCACTGGATCCCCTTCGGGTTTTTCGGTATTTACGGGGTTCTGATCGCGGACTGTCCCAAAGAATCCACCCAGGATTTTGATTATCTCTACCTTGAAGCCAAGCTTTTCCAGTTCTCGCTTAGCTTCATCTGCTTGCTTGCCGATGAAGCTGGGGACCTTGACCATCTTGGGGCCCTTGGACACCGTCAGTGTTACCGTATCGCCCTTGATGAGGGTGCCGTTGGCAGGGGACTGGGACACAATGGCGCCCTTGGGGACCGACTTGTCGTTGACCGTTTCGGGAGCGACCACGGCCTTCAAACCCGCATCCTGAATGGCCTTGACGGCTGCGTCCTGCGCCTGGCCACGTACGTCCGGTACCGGAATGGGCTGCGGTCCCTTCGAAACCACCAGGGCCACGGGAGTACCGTGCCGCGCCTCCGTGCCCTTAGCGGGCGTCTGGGAGATCACGACGCCGGCCGGAACCTTTTCGTCGAAAGCCTCCGTGACTGTGCCCAAGGCCATTTCTGCGGCATTGAGGGCCGTTTTGGCTTCGTCCAAAGTGCCGCCGGTCAGCCCTGGAAGGGCGAACAGTTGTGCTCCCTTGGAGACCAGGAGAGTGATGGGTTGAAACTTCCGGACTTCTGCCCCGGATTCCGGCTGGGTTCCGACGGCGAGTCCGGCCTGGATATCGTCATCGAAGACATCACGCGGCTCGGACTGGAACCCCGCTGTCCGGAGCAGCTGTTGCGCTTCGGCCACGGTCTTGTGCTTGACGTCCGGCACTGTGCCCGGTGAACCAGGCCCCATTCCGAAGAACCATCCGGCGGTCGCCGCAAGCAGTGCAACGATCACGATCACTACGGTCCAGATGATGCCACGGCGTCGGGGATTGCCTTCACGGAGCGGGCGAACCGGAGTTGCTGCTGCCCGCGCGCGGTCCTTGGCCTGTTGCCGTTCGATTTTCTTCAATTCCCGTTTGCCGGGCTGACGCAGGTCCTGGTCGATGTCGGCGCCCGCCGCATTGGCCTTGGACAGCTGGAGGGCTCCACCGCCTGCGGCTGACATGACGGTGGTGGGGTTGTTCTGATGGGAGATGAATTCCGTGGGTGAGGCTGTAGTGGCCATGGCCTCCGTCGGATTCCCGGCGAGGCTGCCAACAGTGGCAGTTGCCGCAGTGGAGGAGGGCCGTCGTGATGAAGATTGCCTGTGATCCAACTGCTCGTCGGTCAGGGTGGTCCGGATATGGCGCAGCTCTGACAGCAAGGCGGAACCGTCCACAGGCCTGTTCTCTGCTTCCACGGCCGTGCACCACTGCACCAACTCGTCAAGGTCCTGGGCAAGGCCCGGTGCGGCTTCGGAAGGACGACCCACCACGGCGTTGACGTGCTGGTAAGCCACCTGAATGGGTGACTCTCCGGCGTAGGGTTGCTTGCCTGTCAGCATTTCGTAGAGCATGATGCCCGCCGAATAGACATCACTGCGGGCATCTGCGGCCTGGCCCAACACCAGCTCAGGAGCCAGGTAGGCCACTGTGCCGATCAGGGCGCCGGTACTCGTATTGGCTGAAA
This sequence comes from Paenarthrobacter sp. NPDC056912, assembly GCF_042786555.1. Taxonomy (NCBI): domain Bacteria; kingdom Bacillati; phylum Actinomycetota; class Actinomycetes; order Micrococcales; family Micrococcaceae; genus Paenarthrobacter; species Paenarthrobacter sp. NPDC056912. The sequence continues at coordinate 60,900 of NZ_JBHUCD010000014.1, read as the reverse complement.
CCGCCCGGGCCAGTCCGAAGTCGCCGACCTTGATACGGCCGTCGTCGGCGATGAGGACGTTCTCGGGTTTGATGTCCCGGTGGATCAGTCCTGAGCCGTGCGCAGCCGCCAAGCCTTCAATGACCGGATCGATCAATGCGAGGGCCAGGCGGGGAGGCAGTGCTCCCTGTTCGTCGAGGACGTCGCGCAGGGTGTGTCCCTTGACGTACTCCATGACGAGATAGGCGATGTGGCCGTCCTCGCCTTGGTCCAGCACGCCAACGACATGAGGATGTGAGAGGCTCGCTGCGGCCTTGGCTTCACGGCTTAATCGTTCCAAGAACGTTTGGTCGTTGGCGAGGTGCGGATGCAGGACTTTGAGGGCCACGTCGCGCTCCAGGCGCTGGTCCGTGGCCAGATAAACAGTGGACATCCCACCCTTCGCGAGCCGGGAGCGGACCTTGTAGCGCTTGTCCACGATGGTCCCGATGAGGTGGTCCTGCGTTGGTTCTTGCACCATACGATCCTAATCGAGACAGGGAAGGGGCCCGAATCCATAAAAGATCCGGGCCCCTTCCGAGGTGCTTTGACGGGGCTCAGCCAAAGGTGCGCTGGCGTGCCTTGATCGACTCGACGTAGCGCTTGGTGTCGTCGTACATGCCGTACTTGCTGACCGAGTACTGGCCTTGGTAGTAGCCTGCGATCGCGGTGTCCAGGTCCTTGCTCGTGGCGATGAGGGCCCGAATGATGGCCACGCCTGCTGTGGCGTTGTCGTACGGGTCAAGGAGGTTGAGCTTGCGGCCCACAAGATCGGAAGCCCACTGACCGGACGACGGAATCACCTGCATGGTGCCGATTGCGTTCGCTGGTGAAACTGCCCGCTGGTCAAAACCGGATTCCTGCTCGGCAAACGCCAGGGCCAAGGACGGGCTGACACCCATACGACGGGCAGTATCTGCCACGATGGTCTTCATTTCGGCGCGGGTGGGCACCGGGGAAGCATTCAGCAGAGCCTTGTTTTCGTTGGCTGAACTTACAACGGCGGGCGGGTACGTAAAGCCCAGGAACGTGCTGGGGACCAACGGCTTGGTATCACCGGCCGGCTGCAGGCTGGTGCCGGGGATGGTGAGCTTCTGGCCGGGGTAGATCACGGTGGTGGCTGTCACGTTGTTGGCGGACATCAGTGCGGCCAAAGAAACGCCGTGCCGTGAAGCAATGGAGCTGAGAGTGTCGCCGGCTTTGATTGTGTACGAGCCGGTGCTGGCAACGGGAGCGGGCGTCGGAGCAGGCGTCGGTGTGGCCGGTGCCGTAGGCGCGGATCCGCCGCTGACCTTGATCTTCTGTCCCGGGTAGATGATGGAGCTTCCGTTGAGGCCGTTCCAGCTGAAGATGCTGGACAGCGGCACCCCGTGCTTTGCGGCGATGGCACCCAAGGTGTCGCCTGACACCACCGTGTAGATCGTGGCATTGCCCGCGGTGCTGGGTGCTGGAGGAGCGATGGGCTGCGCCGGCGTGGCGGGCGCCGTGCCGGTGAGTTTGATGCTCTGTCCCGGGTAGATCAGCGTGGTCGCAGTGAGCTTGTTCAGCTGTAGCAGGGCCGAGGTGTCCAGGTTGAAACGTCGTGCGACAGCGCTGATCGTGTCGCCGCGGACGATCGTGTAGGTGTCCGGGACGGACGGAGCCATGGGGCGCAGGGCCGCAGGAAGGGTCGCAGCCACCGCCTGGGCAGGTATGACCGTGCCGGCCTGGGCGGCCTGGGCTTTCATGGCGGCTGCCAGCGTGGCCGGAATCTTACGTGGTTGCGGCGCCGGCGCTGCCGTGGACGGCTGGGCCAGGGCAAGCGAGGACAAAACCACGGCGGGAAGCGCAGCCGTGGTTGCCGCGATAAGGGGCATGCTCATGGTTCGTTTCGGCGAGCGGGGCGTCGTCATGAAATGTGTCCTCATCTCGAACAGCGGGGCTTGTTGTTATCGCTGTTGTCAGTGTTACCAATGTTACTGATGTTATCAATGGTGCAAGTGTGATCAGTGTGAATCTCTCACACTTATTCATTCGGCACAACAATTCCCCTCGTTCGGGATTGTTCAATCCAATGTGTTGCCAATAAATTGCGGCTTTATGCCGATCCGCCGACTGCGGCGTGGGACTCCGGCTAGGCGCCGGGCAGGGCGGCGTGGCAATCTTGATCCGTGAGTAATGTAGAAAGCCTTGTTTCCGACTGGCTGCCACTGCCGGATGTTGCCGAACTGTTGGAAGTTTCCATCACCAAAGTCCACGGACTTTTGGATGAGCGTGCGCTGGTCGCCATCAGGCGGGGAGAGCGGAATATCCGTTCGATCCCGGCCTTGTTTATCCAGGATGGGCACGTTGTTGACAGCTTGAAGGGAACTATCGCGGTTCTCAGCGATGCCGGTTACAACGACCAAGAGCTGATTGTCTGGCTTTTCACCGCGGACGAATCTTTGCGCGGGCGCCCGATTGATGCCCTGCGCGAGGGCCGAAAGACTGAGATCAGGCGCCGCGCCCAGTCCCTGGCCTGGTAACAGCGTCGCCTTAACCACTATGCACTGAAGTGACGCGGACGACGGCGGTAATTGACCGCCGTCGTCCGCGTCATGCCCGGCTCGGGGCATTGAGTGTGTTGCCGGCTGTTCTCAGGCAGCCCGGCTGACGGCGGCTTCGGCCAGCTGCCTCAGTGCCATGAGGGGTAGTTCCTCCACCGGCAAGGTTTCCAGGGCATCAAAAGCATTGTTGCTCAGTTCTGCGATGAGCGATTCCGTCGCATCGAGGGCTCCGCACTCAACAATGATCGTTCGAATCCGGGTGACGTCATCTTCACCCAGGTCCGGGTCTCCCAGAATGCGGTCGAGGTAGGCGGCGTCCGCCTCCTGTGCTTGGTTGATGGCAAAGCCAACCAATACCGTGCGTTTCCCTTCCCTGAGGTCATCGCCAGCAGGTTTGCCGGTAGTTTCCGGGTCGCCAAAAACGCCCAGGACATCATCCCGCAGTTGGAATGCCTCGCCCAGCGGCAGTGCGAAATCGGAATAGCCTTTCAGCAGCCCCTCGGGCGCCCCTGCCAGCGCTCCACCCAGGGCAAGTGGATGCTCGGTGGAGTACTTCGCGGACTTGTACCGAATGATTGACTTCGCCCGGTCCACGGATCCAGCTTTGTCCCGGACAGGCCCTGCCACTTCCTCCAGGATGTCGAGGTATTGCCCCGCCATCACTTCGGCCCGCATGAGGTTGAAGATCTGCCGGGCCTTGCTTCCTGAGGCGGCCCGGGATCCGATTTCCGTGAAGGATTCCTCGCTGAAGGAAAGGCATAGATCGCCGGTCAGGATCGCGGCGGCGTGACCGAACCGTTCGTTGTCCAGCGCCCAGCCATTCATCTCATGGAGTTGGCTGAACCGCTTGTGCACGCTTGGCCCGCCGCGGCGGGTATCGGAGCGGTCGATGATGTCGTCGTGAATCAAGGCGGCGGCTTGGAAAAGCTCCAGCGCGCACCCTGCAGTAACAATGCCCGGATCATTGGCTGATCCTCCTGCGCCCCTCCAGCCCCAGTAGCACATCAGTGCACGCAGGCGCTTTCCACCTGTGACCAGACTCGATATCGACCCGATCAGCGGAGCAACATCCGGAGAAACCGTGGCCATGAGCGCCTGCTTTTCCGACACGAACTCATTTAGCTTGCCGGCAACTCCATTAATGAACTGCGTCTGCTCTGACATGACGAGGGCGGGGACGGTCACTTGATGGACCCGGCCGCCACGTTGGCACCGATGGTGAACGTGGAGACGCCCTCCTTCTGCCTTACTGAGACGTTCACAGTTTCACCGTCACCGCGAATGAAGTCGATCGAGGTGACATTGCCAACAGCTTCGGGTCCGGGGACCACTGCGAAACCCTGGGCTTCCAAGGAAGCCTTGTAGTAGTCCACAACGCCTTCCGGCGGGGCCTTGACGGTGCCGACGAGCGCCACTGTTGCCAAGGAAGCGTTCTTATCGAAGCTGCTGGAACGTACGGACGTCTTGGGCATGACCGGGATGAGCTGTTCAGGGAAGCCTGGCACGAGTGCGCCCACTGTTGCTGTGGCCCCGGCCGCGGGCGTTTCGGAGCCGGATGCGGTTGAGCTGGCGGACGCGGACGCAGAACCGGAAGGGGATGAACCGGGTGTTGCCGTCGACGACGATGGCGCCGACGGGGTGGAGGTCCCCGACGGTGATTGTCCTGCTGAACCGCCGGGTGACGGGGTGCAAGCCGAGACCGCCACGGCGATACTCACTGCGAGCAGGGCAAACCCTCGCGATTGAGGAGTTCCAAAGAGCTTCACAGGGGTATCCTTCCTTGGGCTGACGCCGGACTGTGCCTCCAGTTTAGTCAGTGGCCGGGCATAGTATTGCCGTTGTGAGTCAGGAAGCATTCGGAGGTGCCCAGGGCGCGGGACATGAGCCCGCCCGTAGCGCCGGAGAAACCCTGCGGGAATTGAGGCGAACCAGCATTCTTCACGTGGATATGGACGCCTTCTTCGTCTCGGTCGAACTCCGCAGCCGCCGCGATCTTGTCGGGAAGCCGGTGATCGTCGGCTTCCCTGCAGAACGGTCGGTGGTGCTTTCCGCTTCCTACGAGGCCAGGGCCATGGGAGTGAAGTCTGCAATGCCGATGGCCATCGCCATGCGGATGTGCCCCAGTGCGGTGGTCATCAACCCACGCCATGCGCTGTACTACGAGGTCTCTTCGCAACTGATGGAGATCTTCGGGTCGATCACGGATTTGGTGGAGCCGCTAAGCGTCGACGAAGCGTTTCTGGATGTCGGGGGAGCGATTCGCCGGCTTGGATCACCCCTGGACATAGGCCACCTGATCCGCCAAAGGGTGCAGTCCGAACTTGGGATCACGGCATCGGTGGGGATCGCCGGTACCAAGTTTGTGGCCAAGATCGCATCCACCAGATGCAAGCCTGACGGCATCCTCCAGATTGATGCCGCTGACACCATTGCGTACCTGCATAGCCTTCCTGTAAATGCTTTGTGGGGTGTCGGAGGAAAGACCGCCGACGTCCTGGCGCGCCTGGGTATACGCACCGTGGCTGACGTGGCGGCAACGCCATTGGCATCCTTGAAGAAGGTCCTGGGGGCCAGCGGGGAGCACGTTCACCGTCTGTCAATGGGGGTTGATCCGCGGCCAGTGACGCCCACAAGGCTTGAGAAGAGCATTGGGGCGGAGGAAACCTTCTCCACGGACACGGCGGACCAGGCCCTCCTGCACAGGGAGTTGCTGCGTTTGTCGCATCGCACGGCGGCCCGGCTCCGCGCCTCCGGAATGCTGGCAAGGACGGTTGCCTTGAAGTTGCGTTATGCCGATTTCTCAACAGTCACGCGCAGCCGAACGGTGCAGACGCCCGTAGATAGCGCACAGTTGATTTACCAAGTCGCCGTTCAACTCATGGAGTCATTGGGACCCCGTTCCATGAACGTCCGGCTTGTCGGCGTTCGCGCGGAGCAACTGGAACCTGCGGGACAGACTTCCATGCAACTGAGCCTGGACCGCCGGGACGATAATTGGCGCGCCGCAGAGCAGGCGTTGGACCGCGTTTCCGAACGTTTTGGGTCTAAGACGTTGCTTCCGGCAAGGCTCTTGGAACCAGGCAAGCCGTCGGAAGGGCCGTAGGAGACCCGACGGGTGCCCCAACGCTCCCTGCGCGTCTTTCAGAACGGCGTCGGACAAACTATCCTATTTATTACAGAGATTTATATCGTCTGGACAAACTGTTTCCAGAACAGTCGGTCCCCGGATGCCCGCTGAACCAAGAGGGGATTTTGGGAACGTTTTTCTTGTTCCGATCGTTCTGGAAACAGACGCACAGGACGCGTTGTGTCCGGACGCTGGCTGACTAAAGGAGGTCGCGATGCCCCTCTCGGAGCATGAACAGAAGCTGCTTGAGCAACTTGAGAAGCAACTTCATGAGGACGATCCGAAGTTTGCCAACACCATGGGTTCGGATCCCATCCGCAGCTGGTCTACCCGGCACGTGATAATCGGTGTTCTTGGCGCCATCGCCGGCATTCTTTTGCTGCTTGTCGGCGTATCGATGCAGGCGATCCCCATCGGGGTACTCGGCTTCGTCGTCATGGGTGCGGGCGTGTATTTCGCCACGTTGCGCGGCGCCGCCTTCGGCAAGGCCCGCGGCGGCAAGCCCGGCAAGACCAAATCCAAGAGCTCGTTCATGAGCAGCCTGGAAGAGCGCTGGGACGAACGGCGCCGCGACGACAACTGATACTCCGCGGAGGCTTTGCAGCCGACAACGAAATCCATACTGAGTCAACTACGCCCCGAATGCCAAAGGGGAGACCTAAAGACCCGCCATGCGGGTCTTTTCGCGTTTAAGGCCCTCGTTGCGGCCGCCAAGGCCCCTCCACTTCCCACCACGCGTTTTACTTCCCGCCACTGCCGCGAGACGTGACGGCGCCGGGGGCCGATGTTGTGGCCCGCAGTCGATGGCGGTTCGCCAGGGACTGGCCGGACTTCCAAATTGCCCTCCACTTACATCCCGGCCCGGAAAACCGCGTGTTTCCAAGCAGCGTGAAAGTCAAAGTGGTGGAGAAACGCCCTCTATTGCGTTGACTGTGGGGCGTTGTGGAGTAAAGTGGAGCGCATAAGAGGGTAGTGGCAGTGTTGGGTACGTGCGGGCACCTTGATTGAGGGGCGGTGGGGCCAGTGTTTCTTGGTACTCACTCGCCGCGTCTCGATGAAAAGGGCCGAATCATACTTCCCGCCAAGTTCCGCGAGGAGCTTGCTGCGGGGCTGGTCCTCACTAGAGGCCAGGAGCGTTGCATCTACGTCTTCAGCCAGAAGGAATTCGAGCGCATTCACGAATCGATGCGGGAGGCGCCACTGTCTTCCAAGCAGGCTCGTGATTACACCCGGGTTTTCCTGTCCGGGGCCTCTGATGAGGTACCTGACAAACAGGGTCGCGTGACGATCCCGCCGGCGCTCCGTGCCTATGCGGGGCTCGATCGGGAACTGGCAGTGATCGGTGCCGGCACCCGGGCGGAGATCTGGGATGCAACTGCTTGGGACGAATACCTGAACGAGAAGGAAGCAGCCTTCTCGGAAACGGATGACGACAATCTGCCCGGGTTTATCTAACCGGTCGGATGGGGTGGGAACCCCGGTTCTTGAATGGGATCTCCAGCCGCCCATCGAACTGTCTTCCTGGCTCAACTTCCCCTGAGCCAGGCCGACGGAACGATAGGCGCGGATGGGGATCCGATTCAAGAAACAGCATGGAAGCAACTGAGGAAAGAGGAGGCAGCGTGGAAGAGCAGGACGCGGCAAAGCCCACATCGGAGCGCCACGTACCCGTCCTGAAAGACCGCTGCATTAATCTCCTTGCTCCCGGCTTCGAGGCAGCCAGGAAACGTGGCGAGACTCCAGTGGCCATCGATGCAACCCTCGGCATGGGTGGACATTCCGAAGCCATGCTTCAGCGCTTCCCCGATCTTCACCTGGTGGGGATTGACCGCGATGAAGAAGCACTGGCCCTCGCTGGCGCCCGGTTGGAAACCTTCTCCGGCAGGACTGACCTGGTCCACGCGGTTTACGACGAGATCGAAGACGTGCTGGCAGACCTCGGTATTCCCGAAGTCCACGGCATCCTGATGGACTTGGGCGTGTCATCGCTCCAATTGGACGAGCGTGAGCGTGGTTTCGCCTACTCCTACGACGCTCCTCTGGACATGCGGATGGATACCAGCCGCGGTCAAACCGCGGCCGACGTCGTCAACAGCTACAGCGAAGAAGAACTTGTACGGATTATCCGCAAGTGGGGCGAGGAAAAGTTCGCCGGACGGATCGCCAACAGGATCGTGAACGCCCGGGCCGAGAAACCATTCGCCACCACAGGCGAACTTGTGGAGCAGATTCGAAGCGTTGTTCCCGCCGCCGCAGCCAAGAGCGGCGGGCACCCGGCCAAACGGACCTTCCAGGCTCTGCGGATCGAGGTCAACGAGGAACTAGACGTCCTGGAGCGCGCGGTTCCAGCAGCTGTAGCGGCTACCGCGATGGGCGGACGGATCGTGGTGATGTCCTATCACTCGTTGGAGGACAAGATCGTCAAGTCCGTCTTCCAGTCAGGATCAAAGTCCTCCGCGCCTCTTGGGTTCCCGGTGGAACTTGAAGAGCATAAACCCGAATTGAAGACCATCACCAAGGGCACGGAAGTGCCGACGACAGCAGAAATCGCCGAGAACCCCCGCGCGGCGTCCGCCCGATTGAGGGCCGTGGAGCGCATTAAACCGAGGAGAGAAGCATGAGCAACGCCGCAGCGAAGACACTGCCCTCCGTGGTTGGCAACACTGCCCGGGCGCTCTCGGTTCCTGCCGGGAAGCCCGACGTCGGACGTAAGTCACGCACGCCGCTTGCGCTCGTGCGCAGCGCACCAGGACGTCGCAGGACGCCGTTCGTGGTCCTGTGCTTCGTAGCCATGGCTGCGGCCCTGCTGACGGTGCTGGTTTTGAACATCTCTGTCTCGACAGCCCAGTACCAGTTGGTCCAGCTCAAGGCGGAGGCTGCCACCTTGAACAAGGAAAACCAGGATCTGACACAGAAGAAGCAGAACTTCGAGGCTCCCCAGAATCTGGCGGCGAAGGCTGCAGAATTGGGAATGGTCCCGTCCACTGTCAAAGGCCAGATTGATGTGAACACCATGACGGTCACCGGCAAGGCGACACCGGCCGTCAAGGGAGACAACCCTGGCGCGTTGCTCGCCCCGCCGGCAGTTGCGGGCCTCCTTGATGTCGTTCCGTCCGTTACCACCAAGGACCCGCTGGAAAACCTCAAGCCGGTTACCCCGCCAGCTGCTCCGGCTCCGGCTGCGAACCCGACACCGGCGGCAACGCCGCCGGTGGAGCTCAACGGGGGATCGGTCCCGGCACCCCAGCAGAAGGCACCAGGGCAGTAGTTCATCAGTCCACAGAAGCAAAGCCAGCAGCAAGGAATCAACGTGGCTCAGAACCCCGGCAAATCGAAAAAGACGAAGGTGCCGGCGGCGAGGAAGAGGCTGCGGGTCGGCCTTGGCATCATGCTGACCTTGCTGCTGGTAGTGGGCGGCAAGCTCTTCATGGTCCAGGGCCTGGATGTCGGCGGCATGGCGGAGGCGGCTCTGGCCAACAGGCTCAAGCCCATGGTTTTGCCGGCCGAACGCGGAAGCATTGTGGATGCGAACGGCACGGTCCTGGCAAGCAGTGTCATCCGATACAACATCGTGGTGGACCAGGTCCAGAACACGAACACCGCGACCTTCAAGCGGTACAACGAGAAAACCGAAGAGCTGGACGTCATCACGCGTGACCAGGGCATCTCGGAGCTGGCCACCTTGCTGGGGGCGGATGAAAGCACGATCCGTGCATCCCTGACCGGCGATAAGAAGTATGCCGTGGTGGCCAAGGACGTCAAGCCGGAGCTCGAAGACCGCATATCCAAACTCCTGGTCCCGGGTATCGCCGCTGAGGGTGTCAGCAAGCGCGTCTACCCCAACGGCAGTATCGCCGGCGGGGTGGTCGGCTTCCTACAGGACGGAACAACCGGGCAAGCGGGCATCGAGCAGACCCAGGACGAAATCCTCCGCGGAACCGAGGGCAAGCGCGTGTTCGAGATCGGCGCTGACGGTCTGCGGATTCCCGTCGCCACAGATGAGCTGACGCCCGCGGTGGACGGGAGTGACGTCAAGCTGACCATCAATACGGACATTCAGTACTTTGCTCAGCAGGCCATCCAGAACCAGGTCAGCAAGATGAATGCCGAGTGGGGTTCCATCGTGGTGATTGACACCAAGACGGGCAATCTCATCGCCTTGGCGGATACGAATGCCCCGGATCCCAACGATCCCGGAAAAGTCGATGCCAAGGACCGCGGCGTGCGTTCGGTGACCGCTGCCTATGAGCCGGGGTCGGTGCAGAAGATGATCACTGCTGCCGCCGTCATCGAAGAAGGCAAATCCAGTCCGTTGGACCACTTCACGATTCCGCCGTCCTACACCATTGATGGACAGACGTTCACGGACGCATTTGAACACGGCACCGAAGAACGTACGTTGGCAGGCATCCTTGGCTGGTCCATGAACACTGGGACGGTGATGGCAGGAAGCAGGCTTACCAAGGAACAACGGTACGAGTGGTTGAAGAAATTCGGCGTTGGTGAGCAGACTGACATCGGCCTCCCTGCTGAAGCTACGGGCATCCTTGCCAAGCCGGAGCAGTGGGACGACCGCCAGCAGTACACAGTGCTTTTCGGGCAGGGTGTTTCACAGTCGACTTTGCAGACAGTCCGCGCGTTTCAAAGCATCGCCAATGACGGCGTGATGCTCCAGCCGAGGTTGATTGACAGCTACATCAGCCCTGAGGGAGTGGAGCAGAAGGTTCCGGCCAAGGACTCCCGCCAGGTTGTGTCCAAGGGCACGGCCCAGCAGGTGCGGGACATCCTGGAAAGTGCTGTGACGGAAGGGCAGATCAAAGACGCGGCCATCGACGGGTATCGCGTAGGCGCCAAGACAGGAACGTCGCAGGCCCCACGGGAGGACGGCCTTCCTGGCTTCGACGGCTACACGGCCTCCATGGTGGGCATGGCGCCCATGGACGACCCCCGGTTTATCGTGGAAGTCGTGTTGCAGCGTCCGAAGGGCAACATCTACGGCATTACCAACGGTCCGGTGTTCCGCTCGGTCATGTCGCAAGTCCTGCGGACCTACAATGTTCCTCCGTCAACCGGAACACCTGCGCGGTTGCCGCAGTTCGTCAAGTAAGCTTCTTGGGCGTCTGTTTCGGCCAAGATTGATCCACCACAACGGCCCGGGCGCCGCTGGCCCCCGGCCGGTCGTTCCACGAGCACCAACGGAGAACCACGTGTCAGAGCACAAAGAGGCAGCTTCCAATGCCACGACGCCGGATGCCGGCCGATCCGGCTTCCGTCCCGAATCCGTGGCGGCAGTGCCATTGGCCACCATCGCGGAAGCCCTCGGTGTAGCTGTGCCGGATGGCGACGCAACAGGAGTGACGGGTATCACGCTTAATTCCAGGGCCGTTGAAGCCGGAGACCTCTACATGGCGTTGCCGGGTGCCTCGCGCCACGGTGTGGACTTTGTTCCCCAGGCAGTCGAGGCAGGTGCGGTGGCCGTCGTTACGGACGACGCCGGGGCACGCCAGCTCGCGCTGGCCGGTGAGCAGCCGGTTCCGGTTCTCATCGTCGCTGAGCCGCGTACCGTCGTCGGGCGCCTGGCCGCTTTGGTCTACCGCAGCCAGCCTGCGGGTGAACGCTTCCCGTCGCTGTTTGGCGTCACAGGTACCAATGGCAAGACCACTACCACCTACTTCATCAACTCGCTTCTGCGGGCCTTGGACAAGAAGCCCGGGCTCATTGGAACAATCGAGATCCTCGCTGGCGGGGAAGCGATCCCAAGTCTGCTGACGACGCCGGAGTCCACAGACGTCCATGCATTGCTTGCCCTGATGCGCGAACGCGGCCTGGACGCAGCGTCCATGGAAGTCTCCTCCCATGCGATCTCCTACCACCGCGTGGACGGGGTGCTGTTCGATGTCGCGGGGTTCACCAACCTCACCCAGGACCACCTGGACCTGCACGGCAGCATGGACGAGTACTTCCGGACCAAGGCTGAGCTGTTCACGGCGGCAAGGGCGCGCCACGCCGTAGTCACCATCGATGATGACTGGGGGTTGCAGCTTGTGGAGCGGGCTGACATCCCGGTCACCACCCTGTCCACGAAAACCGGCAGCCGTGAAGCTGACTGGCAGGTGGCTTCGACCACGGCGCGCGGACTGGGCTCGGAGTTCGAGCTTCGGCACCGTGAGGGGCGCACCTTGCGCGTCCACACGGGTCTTCCTGGTGACTTCAACGTGGCCAACGCGGCGTTGGCTACTGTCATGGTGCTGGCCTCGGGCGTTGATCCGGAGACGCTCCAGCGTGCCCTTGACACCCATGATCCCTTTACGGTGGCCGTTCCCGGCCGCATGCAACTCGTCTCCACGAATCCGGCTGCCGTTGTTGATTTTGCCCACAACCCCGATGCCCTGGAACGTGCCCTGGAAGCCGTGAGATCACCCCTGGAGGGGTCCCGCGTCATTGTGGTGTTCGGTGCTACAGGCCAACGCGACCAGGGCAAGCGGCCCACCATGGGAGCCATCGCAGCGCGCTTGGCAGACATCGTGATCATCAGCGACGACGACCCCCACGACGAGGACGCCGCGGCCATCCGCGCGGACGTGCTGCAGGGAGCCGAAAAAGCCCGTGAAACCGAAAAACTGAGCACCGAAATCATCGAGTCCTACCCGAGGGATGCCGCTATCCGCCTGGCGGTGGAGATGGCCACGGAGAAGGACACCATCCTCATCGCCGGACGCGGCCACGAGGTCTGGCAGGAGGTCAAGGGCGTGAACCTGGCCCTCGACGACAGAGTGGAGTTGCGGGCCGCCTTGACATCCAAGGGATTCAGCGTTTCAACGGACCAGCGGATAGAGTCCTAAACCGAGATGATTGCACTTACTGCGGCGGATATCGCCGACATCACCCATGGCCGTTTGACGGGAGACAGGGACATCGTGCCCCTTTCCGTCGTTACTGACTCACGGGAAGCGACCCCCGGTTCGCTGTACGTGGCCAAGCCCGGCGAGCACGCCGACGGCCACGACTTCGTCGACGCCGCTTTCGAGCGGGGAGCCGTTCTGGTCCTTGCCGAACGTGAAGTCACCGACGCCGACGGCAATCCGTACCCCGCCGTCGTCGTTAACGATGCCGTCCTGGCCATGGGCGCACTCGCCGCGGAAGTTGTCCGGCGCATTCGTGCCGAACGTGCGCAGCGCGGCGAGGACTTTACGGTCATCGGCATCACCGGATCCGCCGGGAAGACCACCACCAAGGACCTGCTGGCCGGTGTATTGTCCGCAGCCGGGGCGACCGTTGCGCCGCAAGGCTCCTACAACGGTGAGGTGGGGGTGCCCCTGACGGTTTTTGCCGCTGGCACCGATACCCGCTTCCTTGTCATCGAAATGGGCGCCACGGGCCTGGGGCACATCAAGTACCTCGCCGACATGGTCAAGCCGGACATTGGCGTTGTCCTCCTGGTTGGCACGGCACATGCGGGCGAATTCGGCGGCGTCGAGAACATCGCCAAGACCAAGGGCGAACTCGTCGAGGCCCTCAGCGAGCACGGCACGGCGGTGATCAACCTCGACGACGGCCGCGTAGCTGCCATGCGCTCCCGCACCAAAGCGCGGGTCCTCGGCTTCACCGCATCGCCGGCAACCACTGAAGAAGTGGAAGCCCGCAATGTGGTGGTCAACGCCCAAGGCCACCCCGACTTTGATCTTGTCCTGCCCGACGGCGGACCTTCAGTTCAGGTGCGAAGCCGCCTGATCGGTGGTCACCACGTGACCAACCTGTTGGCTGCCGCGGCAGCCTCTTTCGCCGCGGGTATTCCCGCCGCGGACATTGCACTGGCGCTCAGCTCACAGTCCGCAGCCAGCCGTTGGCGCATGGAGCGCATCGAACGCGCAGACGGCGTCACCATCATCAATGACGCCTTCAACGCCAACCCGGAATCCATGAGGGCGGCGCTGCGCACCCTGGCCGATCTTGGACAGGGCAGGCGGACCTGGGCTGTGCTGGGAGCCATGCTCGAGCTGGGGGAGGACTCCATTCGAGAGCACACTGCTGTAGGTACCCAAGTGGTCCGGCTCAACATTTCCAGGCTGGTAGTTGTTGGTCGCGAGGCCCGCGCACTCTATGTTTCCGCCATCCAGGAGGGATCCTGGGGGGACGAATGTTCTTTCGCCGAGACGGTGGAGGAAGCCTACGAACTCCTGCAAAGAGAGCTGGAACCCGGTGACCTGGTCTTGTTCAAGTCCTCCAAGCGCGTCGGGCTAAGGCAGTTGGGCGATCGGATAGCATTACCTCCACGGGCCGAGTCCATCGGGGATAGCGCGGCTGAAGCTGCCGCAGACGAAGGGAACGAGCTGCTGTGATTGCACTTTTGATCGGCGCCGGCGTCGCCCTTCTGGTAGCCCTCATAGGGACGCCCCTGTTCATCAAGTTCCTCGTAGCCAAGAGCTACGGGCAATTCATTCGCGATGACGGACCTACCTCGCACCACACGAAGCGCGGGACACCCACCATGGGCGGAACCGTAGTTGTTGCTGCCGTGCTGGTCAGCTACTTCGTGACCCACCTCATCATGTGGATGATGAACCCGAGGTCTCCGGGTCCGTCTGCGTCGGGCCTCCTGCTGCTCTTCCTCATGGTCGGCATGGGCTTCGTGGGCTTCCTCGATGACTTCATCAAGATTTCCAACAAGCGCAGCCTTGGCCTCAACGCCCGGGCCAAACTGATCCTGCAGGCAGCCGTAGGCATCATCTTTGCGGTGCTGGTCCTGCAGTTCCCCAACGAAGACGGGCTGCGGCCGGCTTCAACGCAGATTTCCTTGGTGCGCGACATTCCCTGGCTGGATCTTGCCTTTGGCGGAACCATCCTGGGGGCCATTCTTTTCGTCGTCTGGTCGAACCTGATCATCACCGCGGCCACCAACGGTGTCAACCTGACCGACGGCCTGGACGGTCTGGCCGCGGGTGCGTCCATCATGGTCTTTGGTGCCTACACGATCATGGGAATCTGGCAGAACAACCAAGCGTGCGGATCTCCGAAAGAGGCAGGCAGCGGTTGCTACCAGGTGCGCGACCCCATGGACCTGGCCTTGCTGGCAGCGATCCTCAGTGCGGCGCTGGTGGGATTCCTTTGGTGGAACACTTCACCGGCAAAGATCTTCATGGGAGACACAGGATCCTTGGCCATCGGCGGCGCTGTGGCCGGCTTCGCGATCCTGTCGCGCACGGAACTGTTGCTGGCCTTCATCGGCGGACTTTTTGTCCTGATCACCCTGTCCGTCATCATCCAAGTGGGCTTCTTTAAGCTCAGCGGCGGGAAGCGCGTCTTCAAGATGGCACCACTTCAACACCACTTTGAATTGAAAGGCTGGGCGGAAGTCACCGTAGTGGTGCGCTTCTGGATCCTCGCAGGTCTCTTCGTGGCTGCCGGCCTTGGGATCTTCTACGCTGAATGGGTGGTGCTGCTGTGAACGGAAACCCGGAGACAACGCCGTCGGCCTATGACCGGCTCAAGGACCTGACCAGCTGGGATGCTGACTGGCGTGGTTTGCGCGTTGTAGTGACAGGCATCGGCGTGTCCGGCTTCGCGGCCGCGGACACCCTGATTGAGCTTGGGGCCAAGGTCGTGGTGGTTGACGCAGCGACCTCTGCCAAGGCCGAAGCACAGGCGGATACGTTGAAAATCGTGGGTGCCGTGGATGTCCTTCTGGGCGATGACGCAGTAAGCGTCCTTCCCTTGATCGATGGCGAGAAGCCTGAGCTCGTGGTGACGTCGCCCGGGTGGCGTCCGGACCAGGCATTGCTTGCTGCCGCCAAGCGCAAGCACATCCCTGTGTGGGGCGACGTTGAATTGGCGTGGCGCCTCAGGGAGAGGGCTGGTCGCAAAACTGCGGACTGGCTCACGATTACCGGTACCAACGGCAAGACCACCACGGTGGGAATGACGGAGTCCATGCTGCAGGCAGCGGGACTCAAGGCAATCGCGGTTGGCAACGTGGGAACGCCGATTCTTGACGCCCTCCGGGATCCAGTGGACTACGACGCCTTCGCCGTCGAACTCTCCAGCTTCCAGCTGCACTGGAGCCACTCGTTGTCACCTGAAGCAAGCGTGTGCCTCAACGTGGCAGAAGACCACGTGGACTGGCACGGCTCCTACGCATCCTACTTGGCGGACAAAGCCAAGGTATATGAGAACACCCGCAAGGCTGCGATCTACAACGCGGAGCAAATCGAGACCGAACGCATGGTGGAGAACGCCGACGTCGTCGAAGGATGCCGTGCCATTGGCTTCACAACGAATTCGCCTGCCGTCAGCATGCTGGGTGTAGTGGACGGATTGCTGGTGGATCGTGCATTCATCGCCGAACGCAAGGACTCCGCTGCGGAACTGGCTGCGATGAGCGACCTGGGACCTGTGGCACCGCGACACATGGTGGCCAACGCCTTGGCGGCTGCCGCATTGGTACGTGCCTACGGGGTGGAGCCTGCGGCAGTGAAGCAGGGTTTGATCAACTACTTGCCCGGTGCTCATCGCATCCAGCTTGTGGCCAATCACCACGATGTCCTGTGGATCAACGACTCCAAGGCCACCAATCCGCATGCTGCATCCGCTGCTCTGTCTGCGTTCCAGAAGGTTGTCTGGATTGCCGGCGGCCTTTCCAAAGGCGTCAACTACGACGAACTGGTCAAGGAGCACGCCGGCCGGTTGAAAGCCGTGGTGCTCATCGGCACCGACACCGAGGCGTTGGAGGGCTCCCTCCAACGACACGCACCGGATGTCCCCGTGATAGCGCAACCCAAGGGCGACACTGAAATAGTGCAGACCGCAGCCGGTAACGCCGCTTCGCCAATTTTTGGTGAAACCATCATGGCCCAAGCAGTGGCGTTGGCCGCAGGCGTCGCAACATCAGGCGACACCGTCCTCATGGCGCCGGCGGCTGCATCGATGGATCAGTTCTCTTCCTACGCTCACCGTGGCGACGCTTTTATCCAGGCAGTTCGCGAGCTTGTGGAAGGGCAGGCACAGACCACCAAGGAGTAACAATGGTCAGCACGCCCACCCGCACCCGCGGCAAAGAAACGCGCGGTGCGAAACCCAAGGCTGCGCCCACTGCCGGCGACAAGCCCAAAGGGCTCCGCGGCCATTTGCGTGGTTTCTGGGACGGCCTTGAGGGCAAAGGTAAGGCGCCCAACAGCTCCACCTATTACCTGATCCTTGGTTGTGCGTTCGCATTGACTGCTATCGGCGTGATGATGGTACTTTCTGCATCCAGCGTGGAAGCGATCTCGGAAGGCAAGTCACCGTATGCGGACGCCCTGAAGCAAGCGATGTTCGGCGTTGTCGGTCTTATTGCGATGTACGTGATCTCAAGGACCAACGTCAGCTGGATGAAGAAACTGTCCTGGTGGGGACTCGGTGCCGTCGTCGTGCTCCTGGTAGCCGTCCAGGTGTTCGGACGCAGTACGTTGGGCAACCAGAACTGGATCGACATCGGCGGCATCAGTATCCAGCCGTCGGAAGTCTCCAAACTGGTGCTATGCGTCTGGATTGCCGCTGTGCTGGCCCGCAAGGAAAAGTATTTGCACCGTTGGATGCACGTCATTATCCCGGTCATCCCCGGGGCCATCCTGGTCCTTGGGTTGATCTTGGTGGGTAATGACCTTGGAACGGCAATCGTTGTCATGGCCATCGTTGCTGCGGGACTGTATTTCGCCGGAGTTCCGACCAAAATGCTGGCGATCGCCGGGGTGATCGGCGCGGTCGGTGCGACGGCAATGACGGTCATCAGCCCGAACCGGATATGCCGCGTCACTGCGTGGCTGGGCATTGCCGGGGATTCGTGCACCGCAGATTCCGACTTCACCTACCAATCGACCAACGGCATGTATGGCCTGGCCCAAGGCAGTTGGACAGGGCTGGGACTCGGCCAGAGCCGGCAAAAATACAACTGGCTGCCGGAAGCGCACAACGACTTCATCTTCGCCATCATCGGCGAGGAACTGGGGCTGGTGGGCACCGTGGTGGTCTTGGTCCTGTTCGCCATTCTGGGCATCGCGATTTTCCGCGTGGTGGTCCGGCAAACGGATCCGTTCCAACGTACGCTGGCGGGCGGGATCATGGTGTGGCTGCTGGGGCAGGCCAGCATGAACATGGCAGTGGTAACGCAGTTGCTCCCGGTCATTGGTGTTCCCCTTCCCTTCATTTCCGCGGGTGGTTCTGCGCTTGTGATGTCGCTGTGCGGCGTGGGCGTAGTGTTGTCCTTGGCCCGAGGCCAGCTGCCACCGCAGCAGCGCCCCCGGTTCCTGCCGCGCCGTTTCTCCAAGACCGCACGAAAGCGTACATAGCACTTCATGACTTTTGATTCCTCCCACGCGTCCAAACCCCTCTCTGTAGTCCTTGCGGGCGGGGGCACAGCCGGGCATATCAGTCCGCTGCTGGCCATTGCCGACGCAATCAAGGCCAAGCGGCCGGACGCTGCCATCCTGGCTGTTGGTACGCCGTCGGGCATGGAGACACGGCTCATTCCCGCGGCCGGGTACGAGCTCGCGACCATAGACCGTGTTCCGTTTCCGCGGCGGCCCTCTGCTGACCTGCTGAAGCTGCCGGGCCGCTTGAACGCGGCCGTCAGGCAGGCGCGGAGCATCCTGGAGGAAGCGCACGCGGACGTCCTGGTGGGGGTGGGTGGTTACGTCTGCACGCCCATGTACCTTGCTGCCCGGAAACTCAGGATTCCGATCGTTATCCATGAAGCAAACATGCGGGCGGGCCTGGCCAACCGGGTCGGAGCCAGGTTCAGCCACTACGTTGCCGTGGCGTTTGCCGGCACGCGGTTGCGCGGAGCGCGCCACGTCGGAATGCCCATGCGTGCTGCCATCTCTGGACTCGACCGGACTGCGGCCGGCCCCTCGGCGAAGGCGTCGTTGGGCCTCAGTCCGGATCGGCCCGCGTTGATCGTCACCGGCGGATCCTCGGGTGCCTTGAGTATCAACCGTTCCATCGCCGCCGCCTTGCCCGCCCTGGCTGCGGCCGGCATCCAGACCCTTCACATCACGGGGAACGGCAAAGCTGTCCACAACGACGACGGCGGCCTCCTCGCCGCCGAAGGCTACCGCCAGGTTGAGTACGTGGACGGGATGGAGAACGTCTACGCAGCCGCAGATGTCCTCCTGGCCCGTGCAGGCGCCGCAACCGTCAGCGAAGTGGCCGCAGTAGGCGTTCCGGCCGTCTTCGTACCGTTGCCTATCGGAAACGGGGAGCAGGCGTTGAATGCGGGCGCATTGGTGGCCTCCGGTGGTGCCCTCCTGGTGGATGACAAGGACCTCAGCCCCGGGTGGCTGGAGGCCGAGCTCATCCCGCTCCTCTCCGACCGCGGAAGGCTCGACGAGATGGCCCGAAAGTCCGAAGCCCTTGGCATCAGAAACGCCGATCAGCGCATGGCTGATCTTGTCCTGGAAGCGGTATCCGCATGACGAACAACATTGCTCCCCTCGACACCCTTGGTCGCGTCCACTTCATCGGGATCGGCGGCGTGGGGATGTCAGCCGTGGCCCGAATCATGGTGTCCCGGGGCGTGCCCGTGAGCGGCACGGATGCCAAAGACCTCCCGGTGATGCACGACCTCTCATCGGCCGGTGCCCGCATTGCCGTGGGGTACGACGCCGGAAATCTGGGTGATGCCCAAACAATCGTCGCTGGATCGGCAATCCGGGCGGACAATCCCGAACTCATGGCCGCGCGTCGAGCAGGGCTGCCTGTGCTGCATCGCTCCGAAGCCCTGGCTGCCACCATGGCCAACCACCGCGTGGTCACTGTGGCCGGCACGCACGGAAAATCGACCACCACCTCCATGATTGCCGTCCTGCTCAAAGAGGCCGGAGCCGATCCTTCGTTCGCCATCGGCGCCAATGTACCGGCACTGGGCGTCAACGCAGCTCACGGATCCTCCGACATTTTCGTGGCCGAGGCCGATGAATCGGACGGGTCGTTCCTCAACTACCGGCCACTGATCGCGGTCGTCACCAATGTCGAAGCCGACCACCTTGACCACTACGGCACACCGGAAGCCGTCTTCGCTTCCTTCGACAAGTTCACGGCCCTCCTGCCTTCAGGGGGAGTCCTGCTGGCCTGTGCAGACGATGCCGGTGCCCGTGCGCTGGCCGAACGCACGGCTGCCAACGCCTCCACCCGGGTACTGCTGTACGGCACAGCGGAAGACGCCGACATCCGGCTTCACGACGACGGCCCGGGCGAAGTGTCGGTGGCCATCGGCGACGACGTGCACAAACTCGCTCTGCAAGTGCCGGGACGCCACAATGCGCTGAATGCGGCTGCCGCCTTCGCCGTTGCCGTTGAGCTGGGTGTGGACGCCGAGGCAGCTGCCACGGCACTGGGCCACTTCACAGGCGCCTCGCGCCGGTTTGAACTCAAGGGCCAGGGGAGGGGAGTGCGGGTCTATGACGACTACGCCCACCACCCCACCGAGGTCCGGGCAGCCCTCTCGGCAGCTCGTTCAGTGGCAGCGGGAAACAAAGTGCACGTTCTCTTCCAGCCGCACCTGTTTTCGAGGACCCGTGAATTTGCGGCCGAGTTCGCCTCGGCGCTGAACACGGCCGATACCGCCTTGGTCCTGGACATCTATCCAGCGCGTGAGGACCCCATTCCGGGTGTCACCAGCGCGTTGATTGGAGATCAATTGTCCACGGGCCGCTTGGTTGCGGGCGGAGAAGCCGTGGACGCGTTGATGGCAGCAGCAGGCGAGGGCGACGTCATCCTGACTGTGGGAGCCGGCGACGTGACGGCCTATGGACCCGTGATTGTGGAGGCTTTGGGTGGCTAGCACCCGCAAGCCGACGTATAAGCCCGGAGCGAACGCCAGCCCGTCGGCTTCGGTGCGTTCCGGGACAGGCAGTCTCAAAGCCCGGGAGTCCTCCGGAGTCATCAGCGCGCAGCGCTCCCTGGAGCCGGAGGTATCCGCGCCCGCGTCGGCCGGGAAGGTCGCGAAACCTGGAAAGACCGCCAAGCCGACGAAGTCCGCCAAGCCGGAAAAGTCCCCTGCTCCGGGCAATGTCATCGTTTTCCCCGAGCCTAAGGGCCGGCGCAAGCGCAGGGCTGTTGTGTGGACTGTCTCGATCGTGGCTGCCCTGGTTGCGGTTCTACTTGCAGGAGCGGTGTACTCACCGGTTCTTGCTGTCCGGACCATAACGGTGGATGGCACCACCATCCTGACTCCCGACGCCGTGCAGAAGGCATTGTCGGATCTTGAGGGCAAGCCCTTGCCTCAGGTGAGCGAGCAGGAAATCAATGAACTCCTGAAACCACTGGTCCAGGTCCGTTCGGCAACTATGGAGGCGCGGCCGCCGTCGGAGTTGCTGGTCCATGTGAACGAACGTGTGCCGGTCGCGTTGTTGAAGCAGGGCGAGTCCTACGTGATGGTAGACGTCGATGGCGTGCAGTTGGGCGCCACGAAGGATTTGTCCGCGGTGGCCCTTCCGTTGATCGATGCGGGCGCCGGCGCCACGAACACCGAATTGTTCAAAGCCATAGCTTCCGTCCTCGATACCCTGCCTGCCGATGTCCTGGCCAGGATGTCCACTGCCTCCGCGGCGTCTGCGGATGCGGTGGAGCTGAAACTGGTGGACGGAAAGACGGTAGTGTGGGGCAATGCCGAGGACAGGGAACTGAAGGCGAAGGCACTGGAAGCGCTGCTGAAAATGCCGGCGGACCCCAAGGTTCCCGTGAACGTCTATGACGTCAGTGTTCCGCGGCATCCATTCACTAAATAGGCAGCGTTGAGAAGGTAACCTGCGACCGCCGGTGGCTTTATTTCGCGACAATCACACGACACGCGCAAGCGGTCATTGCATGTGCGAACCAGAGGAAATACCGTCGCAGTAGAGTTACTTGACATAACTATAACCTTCAACTAGAGGGTTAAGGTCCAAGTATTCAAGTTGGACTCGATCAGTTTCGCTATAGGACACAAGCAAGGGGCACGAAACGTGGCAGCACCGCAGAATTACTTGGCCGTCATCAAGGTCGTCGGCATCGGCGGCGGTGGCGTGAACGCAGTCAACCGCATGATCGAGGTCGGCCTCCGGGGCGTGGAGTTCATCGCCATCAACACGGATGCGCAGGCGCTGCTCATGAGCGACGCCGACGTCAAGCTTGACGTCGGACGCGAGCTCACCCGCGGTCTCGGTGCGGGCGCAAACCCCGAGGTCGGCAAGCAGGCAGCCGAGGACCACGCCGACGAGATCGAAGAAGTTCTCCGCGGCGCTGACATGGTCTTCGTTACCGCCGGCGAAGGCGGTGGCACCGGTACTGGTGGCGCCCCCGTGGTTGCACGAATCGCCCGCTCCCTGGGTGCACTCACCATCGGCGTTGTCACCCGGCCATTCACCTTCGAGGGCCGCCGTCGCGCCGGTTCGGCAGAAGCCGGCATCGATGCCCTGCGCGATGAAGTCGATACCCTCATCGTGATCCCCAACGACCGTCTCCTGTCCATCAGTGATCGCAACGTCTCCGTCCTGGACGCTTTCCGCTCCGCTGACCAGGTGCTCCTCTCCGGTGTCCAGGGCATCACTGACCTGATCACCACCCCCGGCCTCATCAACCTTGACTTCGCCGACGTCAAGTCCGTCATGCAGGGCGCCGGCTCGGCCCTGATGGGTATCGGTTCGGCCCGCGGTGAAGACCGTGCCGTGAAGGCCGCTGAACTCGCCATCGCGTCCCCGCTGTTGGAAGCATCCATCGACGGCGCCCACGGCGTACTGCTCTCCATCCAGGGCGGCTCCGACCTGGGTCTGTTCGAAATCAACGAGGCAGCCCGCCTGGTTCAGGAAGTGGCCCACCCCGAGGCCAACATCATCTTTGGTGCCGTCATCGATGACGCCTTGGGTGATGAAGCCCGGGTGACTGTTATTGCTGCAGGCTTCGACGACGTCAAGGCAACCTCGCCGTCCATGGACCAGTCCCGCCCGGCGCAGAACCCCGTTCCTTCCGATCGTCCGGCCGCTCCGAGTTCCGCGCCGTCAAGCGCAACGGCACCGCAGCACGCTACAGCCGGCATCGGTGCGTCCGGCTTGAGCAACTGGGGTCAGCAGCGCCCGTCGGCGCTGCCGGCCGATTCCGGCTTCGACGTCGACCTCCCCGCCGTGGTGGAACCCGATCTTTCGGGCAGCCGCTCGGACGACCTCGACGTTCCTGACTTCCTGAAGTAAGCCGCGTTCGGAGAGTCAGTACTTGGTGTTCTGGTGGCGCGATGAAGTTCGGCCCGGCGTCTCTGTAGCCTTCACGGATACAGACGCCGGGAATCTGGCTCTCCACGTGGGAGACAACCCGCAGCAAGTTTTGGCGCGCCGCGTCCGCTTGGAGGAAGCTGCCGGCTTGGGTGCAGGCAGCTTCCAATACATGGATCAGGTCCATGGCAACGCTGTGGAGTTCATCGCAGCGCCCGGCCCCGGGCCAACTGCTGACGCCATGGTCTCAGCAGCTACCGGGTCCATCACCTCAGCCCGGCCCCTGGCTGTGATGGTGGCTGATTGCGTACCCGTGGTGTTCGTAGGCGACCACGCCAGCACGAACCCGGTCATAGCCGTTGCCCATGCAGGACGTCCTGGTGTGGCCTCAGCAGTGGTCCCTGCCACCGTTGCCGAGATGCGTCGGCGTGGCGCGCTGAACATCAGCGCGTGGCTCGGGCCTTCCATCTGCGGATCCTGCTATGAGGTCCCGGAGCAACTGCGCTCGGAAGTCTCGGCGAAGGTGCCCGCCACGTGGTCAACAACGTCGTGGGGAACTCCCGCCCTGGACCTCCCTGCCGGTGTTCGGGCGCAGTTGGCCGAGCTTGACGTGAACGTGGAATATTCGGGGGAGTGCACTTTGGAGCACGAATCCCTTTTCTCATACCGGCGGGACTCCCGAACCGGTCGATTCGCAGGTTTGGTGTGGACGCATGACTGACTTTGGGACCCAGGCCGGTCAGGGAGGAACCCTGGCCGGTGACGCTCGGACCGATGAACTGGCGGGACGTCTCGGCGTCGTACAGCGCCGGATCGAAGCCGCCACCTTGGCCGCAGGTCGTTCGGATGCACCCCGGCTGATTGTGGTGACCAAGTTCCATCCGGCAGCTGATGTACGCCGTTTGGTGGCACTCGGAATCGGGGATGTCGGCGAGAACCGTGACCAAGAAGCGGCATCCAAGACAGCTGAACTTACCGACCTTGATGTTCGCTGGCATTTCATCGGGCAGCTTCAAAGCAATAAGGCCAAATCGGTCGCCAAATACGCCGCATCGGTCCAATCCATTGACCGGCCGCAGGTTGTTGACGCTTTGGCGAAAGCCATTGCGCGGGAGCAGGACACCAGTGGCCGGAGCGATCTCGAATGCTTCATCCAGGTCAGTTTGGATGACGACGCCGGTGCGCACCGAGGTGGCGCCCTGCCTTCCGAGGTGGAGGCCCTCGCTGCGAGGATCGAATCGGCGGCCGGGCTGCAGCTTGCAGGGCTGATGGCCGTAGCGCCGCTAGGTGCCGATCCGGAAACCGCTTTTGACAAGCTTGCAGGCATTTCCCGCGATCTGAGGGCTATCCACCCGGCGGCATCCGCGGTATCTGCCGGGATGAGCCAGGACCTTGAAGCCGCAGTCAAGTTTGGGGCGACACACCTGAGGATTGGCTCCGATATTCTCGGATCCCGTCCAGCCTTGGGGTAGCGTCAAAGTATTGGAATGACGGGCCGGGGTTCCAATAATGTCAAGTCATGACGGCCCGCCTACTGCAGAAACGATAGGAGTGCACCATGGCTGGCGCTCTGCGCAAGACAATGATCTATCTTGGGCTCGCCGACGGCGATGAACACTACGAATCTGAGCAGGCCGTCGCGCACCACGACGAAGAACGCCCCCAGGTTCCGGAACGGGAAGAGCGCCGGGCGCCTGCTCCTGTTCGGGAAGTTGTCCGTGAATTGCCCCCTGTTGACGCCGAAGAGGAATACCGCGCACCCGTGACACCCATCAAGCGTGCGGCGTCGAGCCGCGAAGATGCCTCTGGTTTGAGGCAGATCACCACCGTTCATCCCCGTTCCTACAATGACGCCAAGGTTATCGGTGAGAGCTTCAGGGACGGCATTCCCGTCATCATGAATGTCACAGACATGGGTGAAGCCGACGCAAAACGCCTCGTGGACTTCTCCGCGGGTCTCGTCTTCGGCCTCCACGGCAGCATCGAAAGGGTCACCAACAAGGTGTTCTTGTTGTCGCCGTCGTATGTCGAAGTCATCGGAGATGACAAGAAGGCCAGCGAAACGCAGGCAAGCTTCTTCAACCAGAGCTGAGAACGAACTTTTGCGGATGCCAGGCGGGTCAACCTGCCTGGCATCTGTGTTGCAATAGTAGGGACCGATCGGCATTCCGGAACAAGTGGGAGATCTGAGCTAACTCGTGGGCATTGTTTTCGGCCTTATCTATATTGTGTTGTTGCTGTTTTTCATTGCCCTGATCATCAGACTCATCTTTGAATGGGTGCAGATGTTCGCCCGCCAATGGCGCCCCCGCGGTGTGGCATTGGTTACAGCACATGTGGTCTACTCGGTCACGGACCCTCCGCTCGGGAGGCTCCGCCGACTGATACCACCGCTCCAACTGGGTGGAATCTCCCTGGATTTGGGCTTCTTGATACTGATTATTGCCGTGAGCATCGCCATGGCCGTAACCAACAGCCTGGCCTAGCTGCACCGCGGAACCCGGACCACCGAATGGTCCACAGGCCGCAAATTCTCCAAATCAACACGATGGTGTTGAATTGGAGGAACCAGATGATATTTAGGTACCGTAGTTTTGAACGGCCGGAAGGCCTACTGACTAACTAGACCAACGAGGTGACCAGATGGCTTTGACGCCAGAAGACGTTGTCAACAAGCGCTTTCAGCCGACCAAGTTCCGCGAAGGCTACGACCAGGACGAGGTAGACGACTTCCTCGACGAGATCGTGGTGGAACTTCGCCGCTTGAACCAGGAGAATGACGAACTTCGCAAGAAGCTCGGCGAGACTGGTTCGGCTGTGCCTGCCGCCACTGCTGCCGCCCCCGTCGTCGAGAAGGTTCCGGCTCCGGTCAAGGTTGACAAAGAAGCTGAGGCGAAGGCCGAAGCTGAAGCCAAGGCTGCCGAAGCTGCCAAGAAGAAGGAAGCAGAGCAGGCCGCTGCTGCTGCCGCAGCTGCCAAGGCTCCCGCTGCAAGCAACGGTGTCACCCCTTCGGCGGAATCCGCTGCAGGGCTGTTGGCCATGGCTCAGCAGATGCACGACAAGCACGTTTCCGACGGCGCTCAGCAGAAGGAAAAGATCATTGCCGAGGCGCAGATCGAGGCGTCCAGCCTGGTCAACGACGCTCAGGAAAAGTCCCGCAAGATCCTTGGCGCCCTTGAGCAGCAGCGCTCCGTCCTGGAGCGCAAGGTTGAGCAGCTCCGTGGCTTCGAGCGCGACTACCGTTCACGCCTGAAGGCCTACATCGAAGGCCAGCTCCGCGACCTCGACGCACGCGGCTCTGTTGCTGCCCCTGAGGTCGGCGAAGCAACCGCCGACGTTTAGCAAGTATTCTGAAAGCCGGTGGCTGAGGACTCCTCGGCCACCGGCTTTTGCTGTTAACGCCCTGGCAGTAGCCCGACACGCTTCCCGAATGAAAGCACAATGACCGACGACTTCACCGATGCCGCATCGCAGCCCGCGCCCACCACACGCCGTAAGTGGCGTCCGGCCATGCTCTGGCTCTTCACCGGCTTTGCCGTGTTCGCCTACGCCTTCGATCAGCTGACCAAGCTTTGGGTAACCAGCACCATGACCGAAGGGGAGCGCATTCCTGTGCTGCCCCCGCTGCTGCACTGGTACTACATCCGGAACTCCGGGGCTGCGTTCTCCATCGGCGAGAACGTGACATGGATCTTCACGATCGTCATGGCAGCTGTGTCAGTGGCGATCCTCTTCCAGTTGCGCCGTCTGGGCTCAGCCTGGTGGGCGCTGTCCTTGGGGCTGCTGCTGGGAGGTGCGTTGGGCAACCTGACCGACCGTCTTTTCCGCGAGCCGTCCTTCGCCATGGGGCACGTGGTGGACTTCATCCAGCTCCCCAACTTTGCGATCTTCAACATCGCGGACTCAGCAGTGGTGTCCGGCGTTGCAATTATCTGCATCCTGACCCTGCGGGGAGTCTCCATGGACGGATCACGCCACGTGGCCACGTCGGCAAAGGATAACAAGCGCGCCGAAGGCCCTGCCGGGGAGCCTGCCGGTGAGTGATTCGGTAGTGGTCCCGGACGACCTGGCAGGGGCCCGGGCCGACGCCGGCCTGGCCAGGCTGTTGGATATTTCCCGTTCCGCGGCCGCCCTGCTGATCGCTGAAGGAAATGTCACCAGCGGCGGGGTGGCACTGGGCAAATCCTCGAAGCTCGCCGGCGGTGCAGTACTTGAAGTTACGGTTCCCGAGCGGCCGGACCCCTTGGAAGTCGTGGAGGAAGTTGTGGAAGGCCTGAAGATCTTGCTGGATGACGAGGATTTCGTTGTCATCGACAAGCCGGTGGGCGTTGCTGCGCACCCATCACCTGGCTGGGTCGGGCCCACGGTGGTGGGTGGCCTTGCCGGTGCCGGATACCGGATCTCGACGTCGGGAGCGCCTGAGCGGGCCGGGATTGTCCACCGGCTGGACGTCGGCACATCAGGCGTCATGGTGGTCGCCAAGACCGAGCACGCCTACACGGTGCTGAAGCGGGCCTTCAAGGAGCGCACGGTGGACAAGGTCTACCATGCCGTAGTCCAAGGCCTCCCGGACCCTCTTGAGGGCACTATTGATGCCCCGATCGGGCGCCACCCGGGCCATGACTGGCGATTCGCGGTGATCGAGGACGGGCGCCCATCGGTGACCCACTATGAGGTTCTTGAAGCGTTCGGCAAGGCTACTTTGGTTGAGGTTCATCTGGAGACCGGGCGGACTCACCAGATCCGGGTTCACTTCTCCGCCTTGCGGCACCCTTGCGCCGGCGACCTCACTTACGGGGCGGATCCCCGGCTCGCTGCGAACCTTGGGCTGACCAGACAGTGGCTCCACGCCCGCCAGCTTGGCTTCACCCATCCCAGAACCGGTGAATGGGTGGAAGTCACCAGCAACTACCCGGCCGACCTCCAGTACGCGCTGGACCTGCTTGCCAGCGGAAGTGCCTAGGCAACCCTCTCAAGGAGGTCCGCATCCCGTCCTGACGGGGACGGTAGACTGTCGTGGTGACTTCCAGCAATGATTCGTTCGTCCACCTGCACACCCATACCGAATACTCCATGCTGGATGGAGCGGCCCGCCTGACTGAGCTGTTCGATGAAACCGAACGCCTCGGAATGCCTGCCCTGGCCACAACGGACCACGGCTATCTGTTCGGCGCTTTCGACTTTTGGCGCAAGGCCACGGACAAGGGCATCAAGCCGATCATCGGCGTGGAAGCATACGTGACTCCGGGAACTGCCCGCGGTGACAAAGAGCGTGTGCGCTGGGGCGATGAAAGCCAGCGCAAGGACGACGTCTCCGGTGGTGGTTCATACACCCACATGACGCTCTTGAGCTACAACAACGTAGGCATGCGGAACCTGTTCCGGGCGTCCTCGATTGCGTCGTTGGATTCGGTGTTCGGCAAGTGGCCGCGCTTGGATCGCGAGCTCCTCAACACGTACTCGGAAGGGCTCATTGCCACCACGGGATGCCCGTCCGGCGAGGTGCAGACCAAGCTCCGACTCGGCCAATACCGGGAAGCCGTCGAGGCAGCTGCCGAATTCAGGGACATCTTCGGCGCGGAAAACTATTTCTGCGAACTGATGGACCACGGCCTGGACATCGAGCGTCGCGTCACCGGTGACCTCCTGCGTCTGGCCAAGGAACTCAATCTTCCACTCGTGGCCACCAACGACCTCCACTACACTCACGAACACGATGCCAAGGCCCACGAGGCACTCCTGGCCATTCAGTCCGGCTCCACATTGCTGGAGCCGACGTACGACAACGGCGGCTCGCGCTTCGCCTTCTCCGGCAGCGGCTACTACCTGAAGTCTCCTCAGGAAATGCGCGAACTGTTCCGCGACCACCCGGAAGCCTGCGACAACACCCTGCTCATCGCCGAGCGCTGTGAAGTCTCCTTCAACACCGGCGCCAACTACATGCCCCGATTCCCTTGTCCGCCGGGAGAAGACGAAACCTCCTGGCTGGTCAAGGAAGTAGACACCGGCCTGCAGTACCGCTACCCCCAGGGAATCCCGGACAAGGTCCGCAAGCAAGCCGATTATGAGCTGGGGGTCATCACCTCCATGGGCTTCCCCGGATACTTCCTGGTGGTGGCCGACTTCATCAACTGGGCCAAGAACAACGGCATCCGGGTGGGTCCGGGGCGTGGTTCGGGCGCTGGCTCCATGGTGGCGTATGCCATGCGTATTACCGATCTCGATCCCCTCCAGCACGGCTTGATCTTCGAACGCTTCCTCAACCCGGACCGCGTCTCCATGCCCGACTTCGACGTCGACTTCGATGATCGCCGCCGATCGGAGGTCATCGACTACGTCACCAAGAAGTATGGCGACGAACGCGTAGCGATGATTGTCACCTATGGCACCATCAAGACCAAGCAGGCACTCAAGGACTCATCCCGTGTGCTGGGCTACCCGTTCAGCATGGGTGAGCAACTGACCAAGGCCCTGCCGCCGGCAGTCATGGCCAAGGACATCCCGCTTGCGGACATCCAGAACCCGGAATCCAAGCGCTACAGCGAGGCCGGCGATTTCCGCCAGCTCATTGCGACTGATCCCGAGGCTGCTAAGGTCTTCGAGACAGCGCTGGGCATCGAGGGCTTGAAACGGCAGTGGGGCGTGCACGCCGCAGGCGTCATCATGTCATCGGACCCCATCATTGATGTCATTCCCGTCATGCGCCGTTTCCAGGACGGCCAGGTAATTACCCAGTTCGACTATCCAACGTCCGAGGGCCTCGGGCTGATCAAGATGGACTTCCTGGGTCTCCGAAACCTGACGATCATTTCGGACGCCCTGGAAAACATCAAGATGAACCGCGATGTAGACCTGGACCTGGAGAACCTGGAACTCGACGACGCCGCTTCCTACGAACTCCTGGCACGCGGCGACACACTGGGCGTTTTCCAGCTCGACGGCGGCCCTATGCGTTCACTGCTCAAGCTCATGAAGCCTGACAACTTCGAAGACATCTCCGCCGTCCTGGCCCTGTACCGGCCTGGTCCTATGGGCGCCAACGCCCACAACGACTACGCGCTGCGCAAGAACGGGATCCAGGAAGTCATCCCCATCCACCCGGAGCTGGCGGAGCCGCTGGAAGACATCCTGGGTGGTACGTTCGGCCTGATCGTTTACCAGGAGCAGGTGATGGCCGTGGCGCAGAAGCTGGCTGGCTATTCGCTTGGCCAGGCAGACATCCTGCGGCGTGCCATGGGTAAGAAAAAGAAATCAGAACTGGACAAGCAGTTTGCTGGATTCTCCCAAGGCATGCAGGACAACGGCTACTCCATGGCAGCCGTCAAGACGCTCTGGGACATCCTGCTGCCCTTCTCCGACTACGCCTTCAACAAGGCCCACTCGGCGGCTTATGGCGTTATTTCGTACTGGACTGCCTATTTGAAAGCGCACTACGCGCCTGAATACATGGCAGCGCTGCTGACCTCTGTTGGTGACGACAAAGACAAATCGGCCATCTACCTCAACGAGTGCAGGCGAATGGGCATCACGGTCCTCCCGCCGGACGTCAACGAATCGTCGTTGAACTTCACCCCAGTGGGCAAGGACATCCGCTTCGGCATGGGCGCTATCCGGAACGTCGGCGTGAACGTTGTGGATGCCATGGTGTCCGCCCGGACGACAGAGGGAAGCTACACCTCCTTCAAGGACTTCCTCCTGAAGGTGCCTGCGGTGGTCTGCAACAAGCGGACCATTGAATCGCTGATCAAAGCCGGAGCCTTTGATTCGCTCGGACATCATCGCCGCGCGTTGGCGATGATCCATGAAGAAGCCATTGACTCCGTCATCACGCTCAAGCGCAACGAGGCCATCGGCCAGTTCGATCTCTTTGCCGGATTCGAGGACCAGGAGCCCGAGGCCTCGCTGACCACGGAAATTCCCGACCTTCCTGAGTGGGAGAAGAAGGACAAATTGTCCTTCGAGCGCGACATGCTGGGCCTCTACGTCTCAGACCATCCGCTGCAGGGCTTGGAGGGCGTCCTCAGCCAGCATGCCGAGCAGTCCATTACGTCGATCATCGCCGAAGACGGACCGCACGACGGCGCGATCGTCACCATTGCGGGCATGATTACCTCGCTGAGCCGAAGGATCGCCAAGGCCAGCGGCAATGCCTACGCCCGTGCGGAGATAGAGGACCTTGGCGCCTCCATGGAAGTCATGTTCTTCGGGCAGGTGTACGGCCCCATTGCTTCGGTGCTGGCGGAGGATCTGATCGTCGTGGTCAAGGGCCGGCTCCAGCGCAGGGATGACGGTGCCATCACCTTGAACTGCATGGAGCTCTCGGTTCCGGACCTGAGCGAAAGCGTGAACGGCCCTGTGGTGATAACCATTCCAACCTTCAAAGCGACGGAGTCCGTGGTGACGGACCTGCGCGATGTCCTCCGCACCCATCGCGGGAACTCCGAAGTCCGGCTGAAGCTGATGGGCGACACCAAGATTGAGGTCATGGGCTTGCCCGTCCACATGCGGGTCAACCCCAGCCCGTCGCTTTTCGGCGATCTGAAGGTCCTCCTCGGCCCGGCCTGCCTCGATACCTAGGCCAGCGACCGCCGCTCGGTCAGATCTCGTAGTCGAGCGGTGCCGGGCGGCTGTAGCCGCCCCCGTGGTAGAGCAGGGGAGTGCCGTCTTCGCCTACTTGACCGTCAATAACTTCCACGACGATGACGGCGTTGTTCTCGAAGGACAGGCGCATCTGGATTTTCCCGACGAGCCAGCCGCTGACATCCTTCAGGATGGGTACGTCATGCGGCCCGGGCTCCCAGTGGTCGCCTTCAAAGCGGTCGCGGGTCCGCGCGAATCGATTGGCCAGTGCCTGGTTTTCGAGCCCCAGCATGTGGACTCCGATGTATTCGGCGCCTGCCACTGCGGGCCAGGAGCTGGAACTCCTGGCCATGTTGAACGTGAAGCGTGGCGGCTCGGCGGACAGGGAGGCTACGGACGTAGCCGTAAATCCGAAAGGCTTGCCGTTAAGGTTCGCCGTGATGATGGCCACCCCGGCGGCATGCCTGCGGAACATCTCCCTGAAGGTCTGTTCGAAGCCGGGTAGTTCGCTTGCCACGTGGGTGTTTCTCCTGCACTGGGGTTTATCTTGCCTCTCTTCAGGGTATGCCCCACGTGCTTGGACGCCTTATTTTGTTGAGGTGGCATGAACGTTTGTTAATGTGAGTTGCATGACCCAGCCCAGTATGAACATCGCCGCGGATGCCGAACCTGCCCGCGCTTCAACCCCTCGGCGCTTCCGGGACGGCCTGTGGTTTGCTGTTCCCGCGGTTTCCGGCGCAATTCTGGGCGTTCTGTGGTGGGTATTGGCGCCGGGCGGACTCAACTTGCTGTCCGGTAATCCCGATTTGGCGAATGCGGCCAACCCTGAATCCTGGCTTCCGAGGGATTTGATCCTCGCTGGCCTTGTGTTGCTGGCCGGTTGCTTCACGGGGGTCATGCTGGACGGGAAGCTGCACGGACACGATGCCGTTCGCCGCTTGGTCTTAGCCGTGCTTGGCAGCGCAGCGGGTGGTGTAATTGCCTGGCTGGTTGGCCTTCTCGCCGCGCAGCTGTGGGGGCCGGCGCCGGATTCCGCGCTCGGCCCCGAATATGGCTTCACCCTGCGTTCCTACTCGGTCCTTTTCCTGTGGCCCGGGGCCACTGCCTTCGTCACGTTCGTTTTGGCCTTGTTCGGGGTTCTTTCCAAGAAGCCCGTAAAATAGCAGGGTGACCACTTCTTCGGATACTTCCGCCCCTGCCGACGCTTCCTTGAAATTCCGCAGCATCGATTTCCGGGGACGCCACCTGTCCTTGGCAGAACTGCGCGCCGCGGTACCCCGGGCACAGCATCGGACCATGGCTGACGCGGAGCAGAAAGTCCTGGACATCATTGCTGCTGTTAGAGGCCGCGGATTTGCGGCCCTTGCCGAGCTGGCCAAGGATTTCGACGGCGTGGAACAGACCCACCCGCGGGTCCCCGCGGAGGCTCTGACCCGGGCGTTGGCCGAGCTCGACCCGGAGGTCCGTGCGGCCTTGGAGGAGTCGATCAGCCGTGCCAGGCAGTTCGCCGAACAGCAGCGGCCCGCCAATGTTGACGTCGCATTGGCAGACGGAGCCGTTGTCAGCCAGAACTGGCTTCCAGTGGGGCGCGTGGGACTCTATGTTCCCGGGGGTCTGGCCCCTTTGGCCTCTTCCGTCATCATGAACGTGGTGCCCGCAGTGGCGGCCGGTGTTGAGTCAATTGCGCTGGCTTCCCCGCCCCAGAAGGATTTTGGCGGCCTTCCGCACCCCACCATCCTTGCGGCTGCCTCACTCCTGGGCATTGACGAGGTCTACGCCATCGGCGGCGCCCAGGCGATTGTTTCCTTTGCCTATGGTGTCCCCACTACCGGGGACGAACTGCCCATTGAGCCTGTGGATGTCGTCACGGGTCCCGGAAACATCTTCGTGGCCACGGCCAAGCGGCTCGTTAAGGGCGTCGTGGGCATTGATTCTGAAGCGGGAACCACGGAAATCGCCATCCTTGCCGACTCCACGGCGCAGGCCCCGCTGGTCGCTGCCGATCTCATCAGCCAAGCCGAGCACGATCCCAAAGCAGCGTCAGTCCTGGTGACGGACTCCGCAGAGTTGGCTGACGCCGTCGTGCGTGAACTGGCTCGGCAAACCGCGACGACAAAACACCAGGCCCGCGTACTTGAGGCGTTGTCCGGCCCTCAGTCCGGCGTTGTCCTGGTGGACGATCTTGAGCAGGGGATTGCGGTCTGCAACGCCTATGCTGCGGAGCACCTGGAGATCATGACGGCGGATGCACCTTCTGTTGCGGCGCGAATCCGCAACGCTGGCGCGATCTTTGTGGGCGACTACAGCCCCGTGAGCCTGGGCGACTATTGTGCCGGTTCCAACCATGTGTTGCCCACCAGCGGCACAGCCGCCTTCTCGTCGGGCTTGAACGTGACGACGTTTCTCCGTGCCGTGCAGGTCATCAACTACAACCGCACGGCGTTGGAGCAAGTCAGCGGTCACATTCTCAGCCTGTCGGGTGCAGAGGATCTTCCGGGCCATGGAGACGCGGTCCGGATCCGCTTCGCCTAGGGAGCAAACCACTACATATAAGGGTGGCTACTACTACATGTAGTAATTACACGCTTGTCATTAGGGTGGAGACAAACGTAAACTGGTGCCGGAAGTCAATCTTCCGGCACCTTTGCGTATCCGGCGTCTCGCCCGTGCGGTCCCGTGCCGGAGCTGTCAGGGGAGGCCCAGCGTGTATTGTCCGTTCTGCCGGAATCCTGACTCGCGCGTCGTCGACAGCCGAATGGCTGATGACGGCTCCTCGATTCGGCGTCGTCGCCAGTGCCCTGAATGTGGTCGCCGCTTCACTACCGTGGAAACCACGAGCCTGTCTGTCATCAAGCGCTCCGGAGTAGGCGAGCCCTTCAGCCGGATCAAAGTCATCAGTGGCGTCCGCAAGGCATGCCAGGGCCGTCCTGTCACCGAAGACGACCTCGCGATGCTTGCCCAGGAAGTCGAAGAAAACATCCGCTCATCGGGGGCAGCGGAAATCGACGCCCACGAGGTCGGACTGGCCATTCTCGGCCCCTTGCGGAAACTGGACGAGGTTGCCTACCTGCGCTTCGCCAGCGTCTACCAGGCCTTCGAATCCCTGGAAGATTTCGAATCTGCCATTTCGCTGCTCCGTCATGAGGCCGAGGCACATGCGAAGGCGGGCTCCAAAGAGGCCACGGGCTCCGAAAAGAGCCAACTCTAGCTCCGGTGGCGGCAGCGGAGGGGAAGCCGCAGCCGCCACCGGCACCACACGCGGACGGTGCCGCTATCGACCGCCGGAAACCGGCAAGACGGCACCCGTGATGTAACCTGCGTTGTCAGACATCAGCCAGAGTGCCGCGGCGGCAATCTCTTCCGGTTCAGCACCCCGACCCATGGGAATGGTCGGATTTAGCCGTTCGACGCGATCAGGCATTCCGGCCGCAGCATGGAGGCCGGTATTGGTGCTGCCGGGCGCTACTGCGTTGACCCGGATTCCCTGCTTGGCCACTTCGGCCGCCAAACCCACCGTCAGCACATCAACGGCGCCTTTCGTGGCGGCATAGTGCACCCAGGTTCCGGGCGAGCCGGCCTTGGTGGCCGTGGAGGAGATATTGATGATGGAACCACCGTTGCCGCCACGGTCGGTCGAGAGCCTCCGGACCGCTTCCTGGCACATGAAAATCATGCCCGCCACATTGACGTCCACTACTCTTTGCACGGTCTCCGCCGGTACGTCCGTCAGCGTCCCTATTTGGTCGCCGGTGATGGCAGCATTGTTGATCACGGCGGTAAGGGGTCCCCATTCCGCGGCTTCGTCAAACAAACGCACGACGTCGGCGGGTCGGCTGATGTCCGCCTGCACGGCCCGTGCCGTGCCGCCTGAGTCGTTGATGTCACTGACCACTCTGCGGGCGCCATCCGCATCCGCGGAATAGTTGACGACAACGCCGTACCCGGCGCGTGCGGCAGCGCGTGCAACTGCCGCTCCGATCCCGCGACTCGCGCCGCTGACGATCGCTATGCCGGATACAGCGCTGTTGTTCCCGGTCATGGGACTACTTGGCCAGCTTGTGATGCAGTGCGACCTCGAGTGCTGCACCGACGATGCCGGCGTCGTTCTTCAACTCGGCGGTCACGATCTTGGTGCGCAGCTCAAGGTGCGGGAAGTATTCAGCGGATCGCTTGGAGATACCGCCTCCAACGATGAAGAGCTCGGGTGAGAACAGGAATTCGACATGCTGGAGGTAGCGGTTGAGGAGGACACCGTACTCGTCCCAGCTCAGGCCGTCGCGTTCGCGAGCCACCGCAGATGCCTTGGTCTCGGCGTCGAAGCCGTCCACCTCGAGGTGGCCGAGCTCGGCATTGGGAACAAGCTGACCATTGAAGATGAAAGCGGATCCGATGCCGGTTCCAAGCGTAATCACCAGGACAGTTCCGTCCACGCCTTCGCCCGCTCCGTAACGCGCTTCCGCGAGTCCGGCGGCGTCGGCATCGTTGATCACCTCGACAGGGCGGCCCAGACGCTTGGTGAATGCTGTGTCGATGTCGGCACCAAGCCAGGATTTGTCCACGTTGGCCGCAGAGTTCACCACACCGTGCTGGATAATGCCCGGGAAGGTTACGCCTACCGGCGAGGACGCAGCGGGTGCGTCCGGACGGCTGGACAACTCTTCGACGATCTGGGCGACGACTTCGGCAACGGCCTCGGGAGTCGCGGGCTGGGGAGTGGGGACCCGGAAGCGCTCACCGATAAGTTTGCCCTTCTTCAGGTCGACGATGCCGCCCTTGATGCCGGTGCCGCCGATGTCGATACCGATCAGCGGCGCGTGCTTGTGGGTCTTCTCATCCTTCTTGGACAATGCATTTCCGATCATGGCAGGAGGGGTGGGCATGGCGCAGCCGCGCAGGCTGCGTGGACCTTCCGCGGGGTTCAGGGAAGGGTAAGGATTTCCGCGCCGGTCTCGGTGACCAGCAGGGTGTGCTCGAATTGGGCCGTGCGTTTGTGGTCCTTGGTGACAACAGTCCAGTCGTCGGCCCACATATCCCATTCGATGGTGCCGAGGGTGAGCATGGGTTCGATGGTGAAGACCATGCCTGTCTCGATCACGGTGTTATACGCCGGGGCTGCGTCGTAATGCGGAATGATGAGGCCCGTATGGAAGGCCTCACCGACACCGTGCCCAGTGAAATCCCGTACTACGCCATAGCCGAAGCGTTTGGCGTAAGACTGGATGGCACGGCCGATTACGTTGATTTCGCGGCCGGGGGCCACTGCCTTGATGGCCCGGTTGAGCGACTCCTGCGTACGCTCAACCAGCAAACGGGATTCTTCATCCACGTCGCCAACAAGGAAAGTGAAATTCGTGTCCCCGTGCACGCCGCCAATGAAGGCGGTGATGTCGATGTTCAGGATGTCGCCGTCCTGGACCACGGTGGAATCAGGGATTCCGTGGCAAATGACTTCATTGAGGGAGGAGCACAGGGACTTCGGAAAGCCGCGGTATCCAAGGGTGGAGGGGTAGGCGTTGTGGTCCAGGAGGAACTCGTGGCCAATCCTGTCCAGCTGGTCCGTGGTGACTCCGGGCACGGCGTGCTTTCCCACCTCAACGATCGCCTGGGCCGCAATTTTGCCCGCGATCCGGATCTTCTCAATGGTCTCTGCCGACTTCACTTCGGAACCCGTGAACTTCGCGGGCGCCTTCTTGCCCACGTACTCAGGCCGGGGGATCGACGCCGGGACGGGCCGTTCAGGGCTGAGGGTTCCCGGTGTGAGTGTGCCGATGGGTGCAGTCGAAGCTAGAGAAGGCATAGATTGATCATATAAGGCACACAAGAGACGTAAGTAACAAAGGGCGGCCGGGGTTCGGATACCGGCGCCAACGTTACGCGTCCAACAGCCAACGGATCGAGGAGGAGACGTGACGGAGTACTGGTACAACGTCAAGACGCACGAGATCGAAGAGGACGCCATGTCCGATTGGACTCAGCTCATTGGCCCTTATAAGACCAGGGAAGAAGCCGAGCACGCCTTGGAAAAGGTCAAGGCGCGCAATGAGGCCTGGGACGTCCAGGACGACGACTAGAAGGAGTGCTCCGGTCCGGGGAACTGCCCGGACCGGACGTCCTCGCCGTAGGCGGCTGCGGCGTCGCTGAGGGTGGTGCGCAGGTCTGCGTACTGCTTGACGAACTTCGCCATCTTGCCGCCGCGTAGTCCGGCCATGTCCTGCCATACCAATACCTGGCCAGTGGTGGACTTGCCGGCACCGATGCCGACAGTGGGGACCCGCAACGCGGCGTCGATGGCGGCCGCAGCTTCCGCAGGAACCATTTCCATCAGGACGCTGAAGGCGCCGGCGTCCTGTAGGGCCACGGCGTCGTCGATCAGGCGCTGTGCGTCGTCACCGCGGCCTTGTACGCGGTATCCACCCAGGGAGTGCTCGCTCTGCGGAGTGAAGCCAATGTGGGCCATGACGGGAATGCCGGCCTGGACCATCGCTTTGACCGTCTCGGCGTAGTAAGCCGAACCCTCGATCTTGACGGCGTGCGCGAGTCCTTCTTTGAGGAATCGCACGCCCGTGGCGACAGCTTGCTCAGCAGAAACCTCGTAGCTGCCAAAGGGGAGGTCCGCAATGATCAGTGCACGCTTGGCCGACCTGCTCACGGCTCGGCAAAGAGGCAAGAGCTCGTCCACTGTGACGGGGAGGCTGGTCTCGTTGCCGAACACGTTGTTGGAAGCGGAGTCGCCCACCAGGAGGACTTCGATTCCGGCTTGGTCGAAGATCTCGGCGGTGTACTGCTCATAGGCAGTGAGCATGGCGAAGTGCTCGCCTGTGTCCTTGGCCTGCTGGAGGTGGTGGATCCGAACCCTGCTGACCGGCTTCCTGCCGGCAACGGACGGCGCCTGTGCCGCGGCTGCTGGGCCGGTGCCATATGGTGCGGGAACTTCGGCGGGCGTGGTGGACTCAGGAAGGATGCTCGGGGCCATGGATAGAGCCTAAGCCGTGTTGAAGGGACCAGCCACCAGTGTGCTCAGGGTCACCCAATGTAAACGCTGTGTTACGCGCAGCTACTGCTGCGGCATTAGCACTCAACTCTTAGTAGAGTGAAGGCTGAGCTGTCGTGGCTTCACTCCAGTGGAATCAGCAGCATGGACACCGAACCGGAAAAGAGGCCCTATGGACCGCCAGCAAGAGTTCGTTCTGCGGACGATCGAAGAGCGTGACGTGCGCTTCGTACGCTTGTGGTTCACCGACGTCGTGGGTTCGCTCAAATCCGTTGCCCTGGCGCCGGCAGAGGTTGAAGGCGCCTTTGAGGAAGGCCTGGGCTTCGACGGTTCGGCCATTGAAGGCCTGGCGCGCGTGTTCGAATCCGACATGCTGGCGCAGCCGGACCCTTCCACGTTCCAGATCTTGCCGTGGCGGGGCGAGACCGAGCAGACGTCGAGGATGTTCTGCGACGTCCTGACTCCTGACGGTGAGCCCTCCGCTGCGGACCCGCGCAACGTCTTGAAGAGGACCCTTGCCAAGGCCGCGGACATGGGCTTCACCTGCTACACCCATCCCGAGATCGAGTTCTACCTGTTGAAGTCCAAGGAGCTTGGCCCTAACGGCGCGCCAGTTCCCGTGGACGAAGGCGGCTATTTCGACCACGTGCCGGGAGGAGTGGCGCAGGACTTCCGTCGCACAGCGGTCACCATGCTCGAGTCGGTAGGCATCTCGGTCGAATTCAGCCACCATGAAGGTGGTCCGGGCCAGAACGAGATCGACCTCCGCTACGCGGACGCCTTGCAGACCGCGGACAACATCATGACGTTCCGCACGGTCATCAAGGAAGTTGCACTGCAGCAGGGCACATACGCCACTTTCATGCCCAAACCGTTCACGGACCACCCCGGTTCCGGTATGCACACGCACTTCTCGCTGTTCGAGGGGGACACCAATGCGTTCTTCGAGGCCGGAGCAGAGTTCCAGCTGTCCAAGACCGCACGCCAGTTCATAGCGGGAATCCTGAAGCACGCTCCGGAATTCACGGCCGTCACCAATCAGTTCGTCAATTCCTACAAGCGCCTCTGGGGTGGCGGCGAGGCACCGAGCTACTTGAGCTGGGGCCACAACAACCGCTCCGCACTGGTTCGCGTTCCGTTGTACAAGCCCGGCAAGGGCCAGTCCGCACGTATTGAGTACCGCGGCATTGATTCCGCCACGAACCCCTACCTGGCTTACGCGGTCCTGCTTGGCGCCGGCCTGAAGGGCATCGAGGAAGGCTATGAGCTGCCCGCTGCTGCTGAAGACGACGTTTGGTCGCTGACCACCGCCGAGCGTCGGGCCATGGGGCACGCCCCACTGCCGGC
The DNA here is from genome assembly GCF_042786555.1 of Paenarthrobacter sp. NPDC056912. Taxonomy (NCBI): domain Bacteria; kingdom Bacillati; phylum Actinomycetota; class Actinomycetes; order Micrococcales; family Micrococcaceae; genus Paenarthrobacter; species Paenarthrobacter sp. NPDC056912. The sequence continues at coordinate 21,099 of NZ_JBHUCD010000014.1, read as the reverse complement.
AAGCCTTCACGATGCCATCCGTGCCATGGAGGAATCCGAGCTTGTGGCTCAGATCCTGGGCGAGCAGGTATTCGAGCACTTCCTCCGCAACAAGCGTGCTGAATGGCAGGACTATCGCCTCCAGGTCACTCCGTACGAGCTGCAGCGCAACCTCGGCATTCTGTAGGCAGGGCCAATGAGCCTCGCGCGACGGCTCATTGCAGCCGGATTCAGCGACCTGGAAAAGGGTGAACGGTTCCTGGCCGCCCCGGAACTTCAGGGGATTGATGGTGATGCCCTGTTCGCCGGGCTTTCACTTGCCGCCAGCCCGGACACTGCTCTTCAGTCGTTGGTACGGCTCATTGAGAAGAACCCCGGACTGAAGGACCTGGCTGGAGCCGATCCGGACACCAGCGAACCCATGTATCGCCTGCTCGGGGCATCGGAGGCCCTGGGGGAATTCCTCATTCGCCGCCCCGAGCACTTGGACGTTTTCTCGGTCCGGGTCAGCCCCGAACCGCTCTCTGCCTCAAGCGAGGAACTCCGGGCACTGCTTCTTCGCTCCGTGAAAGCCGAGCCAGGTGCCCAGCGGCCCGTGGCTGGGATAACGGGTCTGCCGGCCTACGCGGCTTTGAGGTCCGCCTACCGGCGCGGCTTGTCCGAGCTGGCCATCAAGGATCTCTGTGCGGCGTCGCCGCAGGACTTCATGCCGGCGGTCGGCGCCGAATTGGCTGATCTCGCCGGTGCCGCCATCGAAGCTGCGTTGGCCGTGTCCCGGGCGGAAGCGGCGGGCAACTTCGCAGCGGCGGAGATTGCCGACGTCGGACTTGCCGTTATCGGCATGGGCAAATGCGGCGCCCGTGAGCTGAACTACATCTCCGACGTCGACGTCATTTATGTCATCGAAGCCGGGGAACTGGATGACGCCCGCGCTTCCACCATCGGGACGGCGCTGGCGTCGGGTATTTCCCGTGCGATCTCCTCTTCTGCGCCCGAGCCAGGACTGTGGGAAGTCGATGCCAACCTTCGGCCGGAGGGCAAGTCCGGGCCTCTGGTCCGCACGTTGCCCTCGCACCTGAGCTACTACGCGAGGTGGGCTGAAAGCTGGGAGTTCCAGGCACTCCTGAAGGCGCGCACTATTGCAGGAGACCGGGAGCTGGGCCAGCGCTATGAGAAGGCCGTAGAACCGCTGGTGTGGGCATCAGCCGGCAGGGAAGGCTTTGTGGAGTCTGTCCAGGCGATGCGCCGCAGAGTCACGGACTACATTCCCGCCGCCGAAGAACAACGCCAGATCAAGCTGGGGCGTGGCGGACTGCGCGACGTCGAATTCACCGTGCAGCTGCTGCAATTGGTCCACGGCAAATCGGACGAGTCGTTGCGGTGCCGGGACACCACGTCTGCCATCGCCGCACTGTCCGCCGGCGGGTACATCGGCCGGACTGACGCAGCGGCCTTTGACAATGCGTACCGCTACCTTCGGTTGTTGGAACACCGCATCCAGCTGTTCCAGCTGCGGCGAACGCACCTGATGCCTGTCGCTGAAGACGCCCAGCGCTTCCTTGCGAAGGCAGTCCTGGGTCCGTTCTCGTTGGAGCGGCCCCATCCGGACCAATTGATGGCCACCTGGCAGAAGACCAAGAGGGCAGTGCGTGAACTGCACGAACGGATCTTCTACCGGCCGCTGCTCAACACCGCTGCCAAACTCAGCAGCGAAGACGCGAAGCTCAGCCCGGAGGCCGCCCAAGGTCGCCTTGCCGCTCTGGGATACCTGGATCCGCAGGGTGCCATGCGGCACATTGAAGCTCTGACCGCGGGCGTGAGCCGCCGCGCAGCCTTGCAGCGCCAGCTTCTTCCCATTTTACTGGGGTGGCTTGCCGAGGGAGTGGATCCCGACGCCGGCTTACTCGCCTTCCGGCGCGTCAGCGAGGCACTCGGGACCACACACTGGTACCTCGGGCTGCTCCGGGACTCCCAGGCCGCTGCCGAGCGCCTGTGCCAGGTGCTCGCCAACTCCAGGCTGATCTCGGATCTGCTGGAGGTCTCTCCGGAGTCCGTGGTTTGGCTGGGCAATGACAAGGAATTGGCTCCCGTCCGGTTTGAAGCCCAATGGCAGGAAATCCAGTCCAAACTGTCCCGCCATCCGGACCCTGAAAGTGCCATGCGGCTGATTCGGTTGATCCGGCGGCGGGAAATCCTGAGGATTGCGATTGCTGACAGCTCCGGCCTGCTGGACCAGGACGCCGTGGGCCTTGCCTTGGCCGAGACGGACCGTGCAGCGGTTCTTGGAGCCCTGCATGTTGCGGAGTCAGTGGTGGCCGCCTCAGGGCCCTTGACCACGGACGTGCTGGTGGTGGCGATGGGCCGCCAAGGCGGCCGCGAGATCGGTTATGGATCGGACGCCGACGTCATTTACGTGCACCGGGCCAGGCCAGGCTTCAGCGATGCTGAGGCGCAGGAACAGGCGACGGCGATTGTCGCCAAGGTCTCCAGCTTCCTCACCCAGCCCCTCAAGCCGGCGATCATGGCCGAGCGCGTTCTCATGGTCGACGCCGATCTGAGGCCCGAGGGCAAGAACGGCGCCATGGTGCGGTCCTTGGATTCATATGCCGAGTACTATCGCCGCTGGTCCCTGATTTGGGAGGCGCAGGCGCTGCTGCGTGCACGGCCCATGGCCGGCTCGGACGAGCTCGCGGCCGACTTCCTTCGGGTCATTGATCCCATCCGGTACCCGGAGGACCTGGCGGAGCAGGATGTCAGGGAGATCCGCCGTGTCAAGGCACGCGTCGAGTCCGAACGGTTGCCCCGCGGAGCTGATCCGGCGAGGCACGTCAAGCTTGGACGGGGCGGCCTCAGCGACGTCGAATGGCTTGTCCAGCTGATCCAGCTGGAGCATGCCGGGAAGCACCCTGAGCTGCGGACCAGTTCAACCCTCGAAGCACTCGCTGCCGCGGAGAAGCTGGGCCTCATTAACACGAACGACGCCGCGCTGTTGCGTCAGGCGTGGCGGCTCGCCAGCCGAATCCGTTCCGCGAATGTCATTGTCACCGGACGTGCCTCTGACCTGCTGCCGTCGTCGCGGCGGGACCTGGAGGCTGTTGCCCGTTGGTGTGGCTACGCGCCAGGACACGCGGGCCAGTTCGAAGAGGACTATCTCCGCCTCAGTCGCCGTGCCAGGGGAGTCTTCGAAAAGGATTTCTACGGCACCTAGCCGCGAGAGGCAGCCCTTTCCCGTGCATGGCCGAGCATGGCGACAACCGGCGCACCGGGGGCAAGCTTGCCGTCCACCACGAAGCCTTCTTCGCGGTTGCTCAGCGCTTCAACCATCCGCCGACGCCATGACTCCAATTCATCGTGGTGCGCGGCGTCTTCGGCGAGGTTATTGCACTCCTGCGGGTCGTCGTCGAGGTTGAACAATTCCTCGACCCCTTTCCCGGAACCCCAGATGTACTTGAAGTGGCCGTCGGTCAGCCAGTGCAGGTTCTGGCCCCAGTACACGTGCTCGCCGTGCAAGACGTCGCGGACTGCCTCCATGCTGCGGCCCCGAACAATCTCCGCCAATGATTCTCCGTCCACGGAATCGGGGATCGGCAGCCCGGCGAGGTCCAGCAGGGTGGGCATCAGGTCCCTGAGTTCCACGACATGGTCCACCACAGTTCCCCTTGCTGCCTCCTCGGCTGACGGGGCGTTGGCGATGATGAACGGGACGCGCGCTGAACCCTCGTAGGGGACGGCCTTGCGGAACATGTGGTGGTCGCCCATCATTTCGCCGTGATCGCTGGTGAAGGCGATGACCGTGTTTTCGTAGAGACCGAAGTCCACCAGGGATTCTTTGATCCTGTTGATCTGGAGATCGATCTGGGCCATAAGGCCGTAGTACCCCGCCCTCGCCCTGTGGACAACATGATCGGGCACCCTGCCGTAGCTTGCCTGGTAGTCGCCGTCCTGCCGGTGGTCGTCCCAATGGTGTTCCCAGTTGCCCTCCACGGCTTCATAGGAAGGAATGTTGAGGTACTGCTCGAAAGCCCACGACGGCGGATCGTACGGCGGGTGCGGGCGGTGAAAGGACAGGTAGAGAAAGAATGGCTTCACGGGGTCGCGGCGGTGCATCCATTCAATGGCCTGGGTGCCGATCCAGTGTGTGGGGTGCACGTTCTCAGGCTTGTCCCAGGGACGGGCGACGATCGAGTTGCAGTTGACGCCGTGATCGAAGTACTCAGCTTCCGGGCCCATCCCGGGTTGCCTGCGAAGCCACGGTACGTAGTCGTCAAACATGGGGAAGTGCTGCCGGTGTTCCCGGCGCGCATGGTGGAGGTATCCGTCGTGGAGGATCACGTCATCGAAGCCGAGCCGCGACCGTTCGGGCCACACGTGCATCTTTCCGATGGCCTGCGTGTGGTAGCCGCCCTTTCTGAACTCGTCCTGTACGGTCACTGGGTGGACCGCATGGAAGGGAACGCCGTCGTTGTAGCCGACGCGTCCGTGCCGCTCCTGAGACTGGCCGGTGAACAATGCGGCCCGGGCAGGCACGCACGACGGCGTGGCGGAATAGCCCTTGGAGAACCGGACCCCGCCTCTGGCCAGTTCGTCGAGGTGGGGCGTCTCCACGTAAGGGTGACCGTCGGAGGACAGGCAGTCTCCTCTCCACTCATCGACGCAGATCAGGATGACGTTTGGTTGGTCCATCAGGTTGATCCCCTTTACGTAAGAAACTGTTGGAACAACCCTAATCGGAGGGACCGCCGAAATGCTCGAAAACGACGCAAATGAACTCTTTACAAGCTCAAATAATCACTATGAACCGAGTGATACATGGCTGATCCCGCTCAAATCGCTCGATGACGACGCCCGTGCGATACACCTGGGCGCAGTGGCTGAGCTCTCTGTTGCGCCAAGCCAGCGCCGCTTTGTAGGCGACCCTTTGCGGATGATGTTGGTTGGCCTCGAGGAGGAGTCACGGTTGCCTTACGTCATTGAGGCCGGGGGAGCGGCTGTAGGGGTTCTGACACTGCAGTCCGGAGCGGCATGTCTCGCGGGTTGGCCCGACGACGACTCTGCGTGGCTGCTTCGGGGTTTCCTCATCGATTCGGGAAGCCAGGGGCGTGGTTTTGGTACAAGGGCCGCCTTCGCCGCTGCTGAAGAGGCGCGCCGGCTGACGGTCAGGCTGGGAGGCGGCCAGGGCGGCGTCGTACTTTCTGTCAACGAAGGCAATCCGGCGGGGCTTGCCGCCTATGGCAAGGCCGGATTTGTGGATTCGGGAGAATATCTGGGCGGGAGCTCCGGGCCCCAGAGGGTGATGTTCAAGGCTTTTCCGGTCGAGACTGCCGTCAATCTGCGTTGACGTCGCGCGCCGGTGTCAACTATTGTTGGCGACATGGAGGTGGACCGCATGAAGACACTTGTGGGATCAATGGACGGCATGGGCCCGGCGGAGGCGCTGTACGCCGTGGCGGAGTTGCAAAAGGAAGTTGGCAGGACCGAGGCTTCGCTGGTGCGGGCCGCACGTCAGTCCGGCTTGTCGTGGGAAGCGATCGCCCTGTGCCTGGGAGTCACGAAGCAAGCCGCGCACAAGAAGTACGGAAAGCAATAGGGAAAGATTTGCGTGTCGGTAGGGGCTGTTCCTCCGGGCGGGCTGTCCCTTAGGATTCTCCCGTGACCGTCATGGTGGATTCTGAGGGTGTTGCCTTCTCGGACGCGAGTTGTTTCCGGTGTGAGCAGGCCGGGCCGCATTGGTCCTCGCGGCATGGCCGCGGTGACACCTTTGCGTGCCGGAGGTGTTTCGCCACGTTCGCCGACCAAGGCACCTCGGTGGCGGCGGATGCCGCGCAGGCGCATTCTGCCGCTGGTGTCGAGGGGCATCGGTTCTTCGAATCCAAGTAGTCGCCAACGGCTTGCAGCGAAAAAACGAGTACACACTACTCGTGCCCGCGGGGTACCGAGGCGGGCAACATACTTGGTATGACAGCCTATGTGATTGAACCAGCGGCACTCGTCCACCGCTGCCAGTGCTGCGGTGAAGAAACCAGCCGGGTATTTTGCGAGGGGTGTTCGGCTCCGGAACAAGCCGGCCAGATACCCACAACCAAGCACTGACCGCGGCCCGGCTTACGCCAGATACGTAAGAAGGCCAGCCGCGGTTCGGTGAACCGGGGCTGGCCTTCTTTTCAAGCATGTGGCTGCGGCCTGTGGGTCGGCTAGTGCCGGCCCGGCCGCGGGCGGATGCTAGACGCCGTAGTAGAGCTCGAACTAAACAATGGTGATTGTGGATGGTTGCATGCCGTTGTCTTCCCCGTGTTGGAGGGGTTTTTGTGGTTGGTGACGGTAGTGGAGATTTGCCCTCTTGCGGCCCTTTTGCGGACTAGCCGCGGACTCTTTGGTCACAGCTCGGGGTCGCTACCCTTGTCTGCCGAAAGCTCCAGACACGCCGAAGGGTCCGTGCCACCACAGCGCGGACCCTTCAAAGCATTTCCATCAAACCACCACGTCTGATCTGCATTTACATTCACACATCTGCACACTCGCGCAAGTGGCTCTGCAAAAATGTGCAGTCATTCTCGACCAGCGGAGACAAGAGGGTGGGGGATAGTCACGTGCGTGTCACCCAAAGAACCCAAACTCACCAAACTACAGGCTGACGTTCTCAAGTGGGCCTATGATGGCTGCCCGGACGGTGTTTCGTGGACCGCCAACCGTGAGCGCATCGCTGCAAGGTCTCTCGAATCCCGAGGATTCTTGGAGGTGGAAGGAAAGGGAGCCACGTGGCGCGCGACCATAACCGAGGCTGGGCGCGAGTGGATGGTCTCAAAAGTCCTTCCGTATCTGCGCCTGATTGGAGAGGCGGCCGACCTTTGGTCGAGAGTTGAGACAGCGGGCGGAGCAATCCTGGTCAGCAAGCGGATTGACTCCGGCGACTATAGGCCTCTCGTTGACCGAGCCAAGTCCCTCCCGACCCGAGAGCGCGGCAGGCATCTGATCTGTAAACAACTGGGTTCGTATCGCAGCCCGATTATGGCTGTTGTCGCCACTACCTACTGGGATGAACTCGTGTGGGACGCGGAGGCTCAGTTGCCTCTCGTGCCTCTTCCCGCCGTTTCACGAGTGACAGACCCCGGCGTGCTTGGATACATGGCAAACAAGGACTGGCACTACGTTTCGTCCGCCTCATTAAGACGGGCGGCGCTAATCCTTCAGCAGATTCGCCTGGAAGCCCACCGTAGGGGTTGGGAGACGAACATGCACGGGGATGCTGGGCCGGACGCCGGCGACCTTGGAGAAGGCACGCATTTACGAGTAAATCCGCCACATACGAACATCACGGTTCAGGTTTCGGAAATCGCCGGCACCGGGTCCGAGCGACAACCGTATCCTACAAGGCGCGACCCCCAGACACCTGCGTGGATCCGCAGCCGCCAGAATACCTTCGTTCCAACTGGCCGCCTTGAAATTCGCTGGGACCGAACGACAACCGATGAGGCTGGATTGCCGCGGATGTTTAGGCGCGCCGAAGTGGAATCAACATTTGCCTTAGAGCGACAGTCCGAAAACGAGCGTCTGTCTAACCTGGTGCAAGATCACATGCCGGAAATCCGAGATTTGGTCGGTCGCTCCATTATCGGACGAAGGCACCTCGATGAGTTTGAGAATCGGCTGGTTGTGTGGAAGGAGGTTACTGACCGGCGGGAGTTCTTGACGCGCTTACAGGAGGCTGGAACAGGGCTGGATGGAGTCGAAATGGAGGCCCATGCGTCTTGGATGTCTTCGGTCGAAAAACATGTTGCCTCGCTAGAGGCAGAAGTGTTCGCACCGGCTCCGTCGCCAGATGCATCAATCGATGAGGTCTACGCGTACATAGGGTTGAGTAGCTAATCCTTACTTGCTGAGAGGTACTCCGGATCCGGCTCCAGGTCCTCATACGGGGAGCGTGCAACAACGGCGCTGCGGTCCTCCGCGTTGAGTTCCGCCATCATCTTCTGGAAACCCTCGGGGTCAAACTTCGCCATGCATGGGACTGTATCTGGAGGGGCAGACGCTCTATGCGCAACTTGCCTTCGAATCGGCGGGCAAGCCGAGCTTGAGCCGAATTTTCTGGGATGCCACATGGGCCGGATAAGGCTGGGACGGATCGTTCCACGCATTCCAGGAAGCAATAATTCCCTCGCGGGTCTCGATGGCAGACAGGGTTTCTGCCTGGCTCATTTCGGCGTACAGCCCTTCGATAAAGTCGCTAACGTCTTTCTCAACTGCTGCGGGCCAAGCCGCAGGCGGGGCGGACATCTGTTGAATAACGCTCCTAAGGGAGTCCCTATAGAGTCCCGCATCCCGTTTGGCAGCAACGATGTCTACGGGGTTGGCTTGCATTGTGGCATTTAGAGTCGTCCCCGCCTCGTTCATTGGGCAAACGGCAGCGAGATAGGCGACGCCGGCAGCTTCGGGGAGTATCAGTGTGGGCATCGGCGTCGGTGCTGGTGTGGTGAAAGCCTCTCCTGCGGGAGCGCTGGTAGCCGCACTTACATCTGCAGCACCCGAACATGCGCTGAGGCTCAGGACCAGCAAGGCAAGTCCGATGTGACGTACCTTCAAAGCTGGCTCCAAGTCTGTAAATATCCAACTCACTCCTTCTGAAGTCTGGCGCACCGGCACGAGGAAGTCCATAAGAGCATTGTCGGCGCCAATTTCGCACGAACTCCTGTTCCGCTGTCGTTTACCCGAGCCTAAAATGTGGTCAGGCATATCTAACGTCTGACCACAGGAGTTGGCTATGAGGCGAGCTATCGGCGTTCTTGTCTTAGCGGTATTGCTGGGTGCCACGTCTTGCTCACCCCCAGCGTCCAATGACCGGCCTGCACCACCTCAAGCCACTCAGGCGTCGACGAAAGGCGCAGCGTCTACGCCGACGCCAACGAGGACTGGAATGCCGGCCGGAGCCTACGATGCGGTGGCGAAAACTGGGGGCACCATCCGGTTCACGTTGCCCACGCCGGCGAGTGACCCGGCTGTGGCAGATATCGAGGCGTTCCGGAAGAAAACCGGAGCGGCGCCCGTGAGCTACATAGTGGCTGACGTCGATAATCGGAACGGGACCACGCCCATCAATATGTATAGGGTGAGTGCCTACGATGCTGACGGTAAGGAGTACTCATTCGCTTGGGCTGAGACGGTATTCGGTGAGTGGGGCCCAAGCTTCGGATCTGATTACGTCTACCATATGCGCGATGGTTCCACGGTTGATGAAGCGACGGGGAACGCGTTGTACAACGAGGGGGTGCGTCTCAATAACGCCGTTGACATTGTTGCATCGCCAGCTCAACGCGCCAACCTAATCCTCATTTCGAAGTCCACGGATCTCCCGAAGGAGTTCACGCGAGTGGCGGTTAACCCGAGCGGCATGGGTAACCCCGTTGAGGCCCTTCCCAGCGGGGCAGGCGGGCACGACTAGCGACACGAAAGTGTGGCGAACGTTGTTAGTCTTCTTGGCATGCCTAAAGACGATAAACCGAGCCCGCGTTTCCTGACCGTTGAGCAGGTGGCGGAAGAGTTGGCGACCAGCGAGGTTCAGATCCGCGCGATGCTCAAGACGGGCCAGCCTAAGGGCATCCAAATCGGGGGCCGCAACGTCTGGCGGATCGGCCGCCAAGACCTTGAAGACTTTATCCAGGACGCATACCGACAAGTCTCCGAACGAATCGCCGCGGGCAGCATGGACGAGGACGACATGTCAGGTACTCGCCAATGAACGGCAATTCAGAAGTGCTGGTCAGCTCAATTTCTGGCACTGCTCCTGAAACCACCGAAGCACTGTGGCTCGGAGTGTTCCTTGCCGAGATCAAGAGGCAGGCGGAACTCGGAAGCCGATACGTCAAACGTGCATGGACCAGAGCCATGTCTGGCGAAGTGAAGAGCAACGACAACATAGTCTGGGGTGACCTGCAAGCAGCCCTATTCTCCGCCATAGTGATCCAAAGGATCCTCAAGCCAGGGCCAGTGCGGGGAACTCCTAAAGAGACGCATGCAGAACGAAAAAGACAGGCAGAACACCGGGGAAACCGGCTTCGAGAGCTGCTTTCGATCGAGGAAAACTCGCCCCTATTTTTCAGCAAAGATGTGAGAGACGCCTGCGAACACTTCGATGAAAAGATGGATGCAGTGGTTCTCGATGGAACTGCATCGATTATTGACTGGCACATCAGCCTGGATGGGCGGATTCCTCAATCCTTACCTCATGACACCCCCGGACAACCAAGAGCGACTGACCTGCGGGCCTTCTTTCCTAGGGGAGGAGTCCTGCGGTTCTCGGCCAAGTACCAACTAGACCTTTTTGCGTTAGATATTGCCTTCCTCAGGCTCCTCGAGGAAGATCTTCCCGCAGGCGAGGCTGCTCTCCAGGAACTCAAAAGTGGTCCCATGACATACGGTGCCGCACAATATGTGCGCTTCATGCCGGAACAGACTGAAGACGCCCGAATCGAGCATTGGCTCCTTCTGCGGGAAAAAGCAGGAATGCCAGTACCGAGCGCCTTAGTTGCGCGACCTCGTGATTATCCGCCACGTCCTGTCTAACGTTGAGGGGACAGATAGGAGAGACCCGGACCGACAACTCGGGTGTACGTCAGCCCATTAGAAGCCCAGCTTCATGTAGGGATCCTCGGAGACGCGGAAGGGACCGTCTTTCAAGTTATTTATCTGCGAGCGAAGAATCCTGGATGAGCCAACCGGTTCCAAGCGTTTAGCGACTCCTTAAGGCGATCGCCATCACCGGCCGAGACGACAATCCCGCCACCGTCGTACGGCATCCACCCAACCGAGCCTGTTTTGGTGTTCACTTCTATTCCCATTCCGACAAGACCGAGGCTGCTCATTTTCGACGGAACGTCGGCGTTCTCTATGTCTAAGCCTCGCGGCGTGATTCCTATTCGAGCGCCCTCGCGCCACATCTCGCCTCGCAGCGAGATCGGCTCAGTTCTCGCGTCGACTTCAAGCGCGATTCTGCGAGCCGCGGACCACAGTTTCAAGCGGCCATGGTCTGCAGTTAAGTCCCAAGCCCTTGAGTCGCCGGAAACCCACTCGTTGTCTTCTATCATGGCAAGGGAAGCGCCGTCTCGGTCTTCGAAACTGGCGCTGAGAGTGAGCTCGCCGTCAGGGCCTATGCCAATTCGGACGAGATCTTGGCCGTCCACTCGAATGAAATTGCGGTCGCCGACGAGGAGAAGACTTCCCAGCGCGACTGCGGCGTAGCCCTGGTTCATATGGAGTGTCCCACTTGCGTATCCGCGCTGAAGGTTGCGCGGGTTGGTCTTCGCTCTACGTTGCTCCCTGACAGACATGAATCCCTTCGTGACCTGGTCATGGCAATTAGGGCAAAGTGTCATCATGTCTTCTGGTCGAAAGTGATTGTCTTCGTGCCAGGGAACAATGTGGTGGTACTGAATGACAGGGAATCCGCAAGCGCAACAGCCAAACCCCGACTCGCGGCGAAGCTGCCGTTTCACATTTGAAGGGGTCGAAGGGCGTTTAGTCATTCAGGAAGACTACCCCTAGACCGCCGCCTCAAGGTCATATTTGTCATCCACCGTCAGTCTGTTGGAGCTGGCCCGTGTCACAGCGGAGGTCCAGTCCAAGGCAATGCATAATTTCTCCATGAGTGAACATCAGGTTGTCTATCAGGCCGTAGTAGCCCGTAGATTGCAGTGGGACTCACTGCTCTGGCAGGTGCCCACATTGTCCCTGACCGCACAAGCCTTTCTTTTCACTATTGCACTAGGTCCTGACTCCAGCCGGATGGCGCGAACCTTGGCTGCGGTGCTTTCGATAGTTATCTCGTGCTTGTCGGTGACCCTGATGGCAAGGCATAGACAAGCCGAATTGTCGGACGCGGCGTGGTTGGAACGCTTTGAGGGCGGCTTGCCGGAAGAGATGCGCGTACACGGGAAGAACTTCATAAACAGGCGTGCTGTGGTTCACCCGAGAGACCGCATGTTTGTCCCGCTCGTTCCTGGCTACAAGACCTGGACCATCGGGCTCTTGCTATTCGCGCTGGTGGCGATGTTCGCTATCCTCCTGACGTGGCTAGATCCAAGTCCACTCTCAGGCACTCAGTGACCATATCGCAACGTCAATTCTTGAGCTCGATGATAGTCGTTCTCTCAAGTGCTACAACTAGCCAGTCGTATTCGCGTATGGGGTGATAGGTGCCGGTAGGAAAAATAACTGAGTGCGTCTTTTGTAATGGCATGCCACTTAGCTTTGAACATGTTATTCCCAAGTGGATCTCCAAGCTTCCTTTGATCAGAAGTCAACTCGAAATCAATGAGTCACAACTAGGAAACCCGCATTACCTGTCCAAGTATGAGTTGGACGGATCGGGATCTGTTGTGGGTGTGGATTTCGTAGAGCGAGGGCGTTCGTTTCCCATGAACGCCATTGAGGTCCGGGTTGTCTGTAGCGAGTGCAACGAGGGCTGGATGTCAACATTGGAGTCATCGGTGAGTCCGTACTTGGCGCCCCTGATAGCCGGAGCCGTAGTGGAACTTTCTCAAGCGGACTTCACAACTTTGGCAAAGTGGGCCGTCAAAACGGCCATGATGTTCGAATTCAACGACCGTTCCACCATCTCGTTTACTGATGCTCAGCGCCACGATTTCTATGAGACTCGAAGCATTCCACCTGGCGTGATAGTTCACGCTGCATTTTTTGGGGACGATAACAAGCTTCGCCTCTTCCATACAGGGATGAGGTGGGCTGAACGTGATGCTGCGCAGAATGGAACGCTGGGTGCCACAGCCATTGTCTTGGGACATGTGGCCTTTCTCGTCTGGAATGCAAGCCATGAGGACATGTTGGGCGTGGTAGCTTCCCGCGCCCGTGGTCGAGAAGAGTTGTGGTCAGAGTTGTGGCCCGATGCGCCCCCTGGACCTTGGGATCGTATTGTCTGGGCTCCACGAGAAGGAGTTGGTCACCTTGACATTGACCTTGGGGCGGGTATGTTGGCGAACCATTCCGAAACAGACAAGGATGAGATGCGCCGCACCGACTACTAGGCAACGCAGAAAAGCCCCCTCCCTCGCAGGAGAGTGGGGGGCTTACTATCGATTCGATGCCGCCAAAACTATCCAACGGGTTGCCCCGCTTCTCCTTGCCGCGTCAGCAGTCGTTCGCCACCCGGTGAGATCTCGTCAGCGCCAAGTTCCGAGCAAAAACAGGCACAGGCTGGGGCAGACTGAGAATTGTTAGACGCAAATAGCGAAACAAAAGGGAACAAGGATGCCAAATATGGAGATTTTCAACGGTCCGAAGATGGTAGATCGGCGTTTCAGGGTACCGGCCACTGGTGAGACCGGTCTGGCCCTCAGCGGAAGCCACGGTGGCACCAGCATTGGCCGCAAGGTGACTATTGGTGATGATCTGAACGTGAGTGTCATTGACGTCTGCCTGGATGAAGCTGGCGAAGTCCGGACCTATCGCCAGGCGTTCTTGGAAGAGGTTGCCGAGTGACTTCACCCGAGACCATCCCGGGCGCATGCCCAAGGTGTGGTGGAGACGTCCGCTTACGTCCGGTGATTGATGGAACCTCGCTGAGCGGAAAAGCGGTAAGGAGTGGCGTTGCGATAAGGCATGTATGAGCTGATCGGCAAGATAGAAACGAAAATGGCCCTGAACCTCCGTGCCGCGGAGGTTCAGGGCCACGCTCGTTCAAGCAATCGGCTACGAAGCTCACGACACTGCGCTTGAAGCGAGTGGAGCTGGTCGCTTAGTGGCGATGGAGAGTCTCTTGACTGTGACGAAGAAAGAATGGGTCCGGGAACCGACGCCTCTGGTTTGCCGGCCCATTCTTTGCTATCTCAGGCGGCGATGTTTCCGAAGGCCTTCCATGTTCCAGGTGTCCCCCCCTGTCACGCAGATCCAGCCGACTGTTCCGGCAGCGACGACGTTAGTGTTGTACCCCTTGTCGCCTACGCCAAACGTCCCAGCAGTCGGCGCAGCCGTCCCGTAAGACTCGGCCGGGTCCAACTGTTTCCACGCTCGCGCTGCGCGTACCAGAGCCCACCAAAAGGTGTGTAGCGGCGCTTGACTTGTTATTCTCGAATGACACGTTGCCACCACTGGCGTAGAAGCCGCGGTTCAATCCGCCAACGGTGTCAACCTCCACACATTCCACCAGCAATTCAGTTGTGCTTGTGTTCGAGAAGACCCCGTAGTCGGTGGCGTTAGAGATCCGCCCCGCCTCGATGACAACCTTCTTCGGGTTCGTGATGACGTTGATGCCGGAGAGAGCCGTCTTGTTGATCGTGAAGCCGTTGATCACGTGGGTGTCGCCACCGCTCAGACGCATACCCACCCCACTGAGCGGCAGCAGCCTTGGACTTGCCAGGCTTGTTGTCGGCGTCAGATTCTTCGCCCTTGACCGGTTTCGGCTTCGTGACGACTTTGGGACCCGTGGTGGACTTGAGCAGGTAGGGCTTGTCCTTGGCGATCTCATCGAGGCGGGCCTTGATAGCTTTCGCGTCAGGACCGTCGTCGGTAATTTCAACCGTGGAAATGTCCCCGAAGAGCGCGATGGCGTCCTGCGGGTCGGAGAAGCCGAGAGTTGCGGCGGTTGCCCGGATGTCGGCGTTCACGATTCGTGTCGTGAACTTGCCGGTGACCTCCTGGGCGCCTTCGGCTCGTGCAGCGTCGATTGCTTTCTGCTGCTCGGTCTTGCTGGACTCCTAGTACTTGTCGTACTCGGCTGCTTTCGACTTGAGGTCGTCGTAGTCGCCGTACTTCTTGTCGTGCCGGGACAGACGGTCCTGAATGATCCGGTCGAGATCGGCCTGCGATGCGGGAGGAGTGTAATTGCTCTCTCCGCCAGCGCCTTCCGCGCCTGCACCACTATCTTCAGCCGTCGCTGCACCTTCTGGGGCTGCTCCAGTCATGGGTTCCTCCGTAAATCCGTCGATATACCGGCAAATGAGCAGTTGCCGTCACTGCGTCCCCGCTATTCGGGTGGGGTTTGTAGTTGCGCGCCAACGGCGCGCATAGTGTCATCCGTTTTGCCTGAATCTGAGCCGGGATGGACTGATCACCGTTCTTCCGAGCGAAATCAGCGGTTTCGAGGGCGTCTGACTTCGACCAGCCCGGAATCATCGCGAAAAGCATCTCCAGAGGCGCGTTCAGCGTCCGGAGCTTCACCATGGAGTCGCTGATCTGCGCCAGCGACCGTGTTGAGGTGTCCTGCCAGTGCATCTGCGCCCAAGAGTCTTGCGCTGCATCCTCATAGCCGAGGATGATTCGCTGCGCTTGGGTCCGTGATCTTACGTAACGGCTCACTTGGGCGGGACGTTGATGGCCTCGTGCAGCCGGTAGGATTCGTCGGCTAGGAACTCGGTCTGGGGTTCGAGTGCGTCATGTTATTCGTTTGCGTGATGGACGCAGAAGAACAGTTCCCCATCGGGGCAACGGCCGGTGGATAGTAGCGCGTACATGCGGAACGCCTGCGCTGAACACCTATCGCAGCGAAATGACGAGTCCAGCATGTTGGTGATGACAACTTGGCACACGATAATCCCAGTTCGCGGGCATGAAAAAGGCCCTGATTTCTCGGGGCCTTTTCCGGTGTTCTTGCTACTTTTTCTGCCATTTTGGAGTAATCGACTTCAGTATGAACTTCTCTCGGGCGTCGCTGCTGGCGGCCACAAAGCTCGTTTCAACTGTTAGCTCTACGTGGTAGTCCGTGGCGTGTCCAACCACACTGTTCTCTACTGCCTCAGCAGCTGCGGGAGAAATTTGTCCGGCGTAGGTCGTTAGGTCCGCGAGATCGATTAGCTCAAAACGCGAAGTGGTGAGGTTCAGCCCCACAAGAGAGGCGCGTGGGATGCTGCGCTTAGAAATCTGGGGTTCCACCTGGTCCATGATTCGGATCGCGTCTGCAATCTCGTCCAGGCCCAGATGACGGCGGTCTACCCTTGCACCTGAAGGGCGGAGTGTTGTGATAGGCGACTGAGCTTCCGCTAGTGACCCGAGTAGGTCACGAAAGCGGCTTCGGACCCGTCCGCGATAGGCACCAAGCGCTTCAATTAGCCTTGATTCGGAAGTCGCACTATCCACCAACTCTGTCAGGCGATCGAGACTGGCTTCCACCAATGGAGAATGTTCTATAAGCCGTTCGCGTTTGTTTGCGCCGATGAGGAGGACAAACGATGCCGCGCGAAGTCCGTAGACGGACATCTCTACTTCCTCGGAGATTGAGCGAGGCACAGCGCCACGCTCGGTAGCTGCTCCTCGTTCTTCCTGCGCTAGCGCAGTAAGGAGGTCTTGTACATCTTCACTGACCTTTCCAAGTGAGCGAAGGGGGAACTCTGTGACGTTCGTGGTTGCCGCCTCAAACTCCAGAGCTACGACGCTTCGGAGTCCAGCTCGGCTATCTGAAATGAGCTCGACTTCATTGAAGGCTGTTGCCGTTTCGACTTTTCGCCGGAGCTTGGCGCCTTGCAAAGGGATCCACCAACTGGGGATGTCAGCAACATCCGTGTACTGGAAGGTGTCACTCGGTACTTCTGGCGCAAAGTCTGTCTCGACTATCCAGACGTGTGGGGCGAGGCCCATCGTGAAGATGTCCGAAAGTTGGATCCCGCCTGACTCAGCGAGTAGTAGATGCTCTGGAGACAAAGGAACATACATAAACGTGACGGTGTCTGCGACTTCGTCCTCCTCCACACAGAAAACGAGGTAGCTTCGGTCCGCGGCTCCGGCAGATCTTGCGCTGAAGAGTCGTGGAAAGTCATGCGTGAAATGCACGTAGTCCACTTCCAATGTCCCCAGGGGACCGCTGGTCGGTGGAATCATGACGCACCTAGTTCTTGTTTAGGAATAATCACTATGCACGGTGGGTGACTATCAAGTGGGGTCGCCCAGAAGTCGTGATGACCATCTCCGACTTCGCTAGGGGTTTCAAGCAGCCGGCCCATGCCAGTTGAAAGGACCACTTCAGAAATGCTCTTACTTCTCGCCCAAGGCAACGCCAGACGGGCGGTTAGCAGCACGTCTACGTTGTCAAAGACAGAGTGCGCATAGGCTGAGCAGTCATCCATCTCCTGGAATGCTTTGCTCTTCTTATTAGTGACTGGGAGGCGCCAATTTACCGCTGGCGGTTCGCTGCCAAGCTGTGAATCACCGGTCGTGAGCCGATAGTAGGTTCCGGACGCTTCAAAATGACCAAGCGGCGGGCAATGGTCCGGGAGTGTCAGGCCGGTCATTGGATGTGACCAGTCGACTGAAAAGGGAGACTCCCTCGAAGTTTTTCCACTCTCTGCCCCACCTATCTGACGATAGGACAAAACTACATCAAAGGGAGCAGTCGATTAACCTGTGAAGCCCCGGAGCATTTGCTCGACGGGGCTTCACTTAGTTTTGGGCAGACCTGTGGTCTGTACCTTCAGTACCAGGCGTTGAACATAAAACAGAGGAATCCAAAAACCCAATCCCTATCCCACAGAACCTTTGCCTAGAGCTTTCAGTCAATCACGCGCGATGGGGGAGTGAGACGCTGGTAACGAACGAGTGGGGCCGTTCCATTTCGCCGCATCGGCTTGAACATTACTTCCGCGAGGCTCGCAGCTCGGTTGAAGGACTACCTGACGGATTCCGATTCCATGACTCAGGCATTACTTTGCATCGTTGCTGATCGCTCAAGGCCTTGATGTCAAAGTGGTTCAAAAGAGCATTCGGCACTCATCAGCAAAAACGACGCTGGACACTTACGGGCATACGTGGCCGGACAAGGAAGACACGGCTCGTGCTGCCGTTGCTAGCGTCCTTGCGGACCGTTTCCGTTCCCGCGCCGAGCAGGACGCATAGGAGACGCTCAGTTAACGAGAAAAGGCCGGCCCTAGGTAGTGAAACCTGGGACCGGCCTTTTCTGTGTCTTGATTCTTGCGGACTGCTCGCGGACTATGCCCGTTTCAGCCTCATGATCTTGCTAGACGCCGTAGTAGAGCTCGAACTCGTACGGGTTCGGGCGAAGCGACAACGGACGAATCTCATTCTCGTACTTGTAGTCGATCCAGGTGTCGATCAGGTCCTGGGTGAAGACGCCGCCAGCCTGCAGGAACTCGTTGTCCTCACGCAGTGCCTCGAGCGCCTCTTCCAGGGAACCCGGAGCCTTGGGGATGTCCTTGGCTTCCTCGGCAGGGAGCTCATAGAGGTCCTTGTCGATGGGTGCCGGTGGCTCGATGCGGTTGCGGATACCGTCGATGCCGGCCATCAGCTGGGCAGCGAACGCCAGGTACGGGTTGGAAGAGGGGTCCGGAGCGCGGAACTCGATGCGCTTGGCCTTCGGGTTGGTGCCCGTGATCGGGATGCGGATACCGGCGGAGCGGTTGCCCTGCGAGTAGACCATGTTGACGGGGGCTTCGAAGCCCTTGACCAGGCGGCGGTAGGAGTTGACCGTCGGGTTGGTGAAGGCGAGGACAGCCGAGGAGTGCTTCAGCAGGCCGCCGATGTACCAGCGGGCCATGTCCGAGAGGCCGGCGTAACCCTTCTCGTCGTAGAACAGCGGGTCGCCGTTGCTCCAGAGCGACTGGTGGCAGTGCATGCCCGAGCCGTTGTCACCGAAGACCGGCTTCGGCATGAACGTGACGGACTTGCCCCATGCGTCAGCAGTGTTCTTGATGACGTACTTGAACTTCTGGAGGTCATCAGCGGCTGCAGTCAGCGTGGTGAACTTGTAGTTGATCTCGGCCTGGCCGGCGGAGCCAACTTCATGGTGGGAGCGCTCTACCTCGAGGCCGGCCTTGTCCAGCTCGACGCACATGGCGTCGCGCAGGTCTGCCTGCTTGTCGGTGGGGGAAACGGGGAAGTAGCCGCCCTTGACCGGGGTCTTGTAACCGAGGTTGCCGCCCTCTTCCTTGCGGCCGGTGTTCCAGTGCGCTTCTTCGGAGTCGATCTTGTAGAAGCTGCCCTGCGGTGAGGACTCGTACTGGATGTTGTCGAAGACGAAGAACTCGGCTTCGGGAGCGAAGAACGCGGTGTCTGCGATGCCCGTGGAGGCCAGGTAGGCTTCAGCCTTCTCTGCTACGCCGCGGGGATCGCGGTGGTAGGGATCGCCGGTGCGGGGGTTCACGATGGAGAAGTTCAGCGCGAGCGTCTTCTCGATGCGGAACGTGTCGATGAATGCCGAGGTCACATCCGGGATGAGCTGCATGTCCGACTCAGCGATGCCCTGGAAGCCGCGGATGGAAGATCCGTCGAAGAGCTGGCCGTTGACGAAGAAGTCAAGGTCAACGCTCTTGGCCGGCACGTTGAAGTGCTGCTGGACACCAGGAAGGTCGGTGAAGCGGATATCGACGAATTTGACGTCTTCGTCTTTGATGAACTTGAGGACTTCGTCCGCAGTCTTGAACATCTATGCTCCTTATGCATATCAAGTAACAGGCCCGGAAGGCCGTTCGGTCCAGCCCAAGCCGAAGGTCAGGAGACGCAAAAAATCCCCTGGCTGCGGTGGCTGGCAACTCATACCACCATAGGGAGATGGGATTTCCCGGGGGTGTCAGTATTGTTTCCGGCAGGTTACAGAATCATCTGTTGTGTAAACGGTAGTCGGCTTTCCGCTATCAGGTCCACGTCAGTCCGCTGGACGAACACCCGGCCGCTGCATGGATGTTGCCGGGCAGAGGACGCTTTCGGCGTCATACACCCAGCATGGCAGCCGTTAGGCTTGGACTGTGGTTGATCGAAAAGACATTGGCTCCTGGCTGAGCGGACCCGACACTTCCGGAATCTCGAAATATCCCGGCGAAAGACTCGGCCTGCCCGAGGCCGGTCCCGGCTCCATGGCGCGCGCCGGACGCCGCATCCTGGGCATCGCTGTGGACTGGGCAATTGCGTTGGTGATCAGCAATTTTGCCTTTGGAGGAAACCAATGGGCTACCCTCACCGTTTTCGCGGTTGAACAGATCTTGTTGATCGGCACGCTCGGGTACAGCATTGGGCATAGGGTTGCGGGCATCCACGTGGTCCGGTTGGGCGGAGGCCCGGCAGGCCCCTTGGCTGCGGTGGTTCGAACGATCCTCTTGTGCCTGGTTATTCCTGCTGTCATCTTCGATCCAGACCAGCGTGGGCTGCATGACAAGGCCATGAACACCATCCTCATCAGGATGTAGTTAGCCGGCACTCCTCAACAACAGCTAACAAAGCGGCCCCCGACTCTGAACCAGAGTCGGGGGCCGCTTTTTTGTTATCAGTGCACAACGTCAGCGGCCGCGTGCAGCCTTGCGGTCCGGACGGGCCTTGTAGGGGTCGATGCCCTTGGGGATTGGCAGACGGTTACCGAGGGAGTTGATACGCTTGCTGACGGCATTGACCTCAACCTTGGTGAGCTCATTCTTCAACTTGCCCATGGTCTTGGCCAGCTTGTTCAGGGGCACCTGACCTTCACCGCGGCCCGATTCAAGGACGTGGATGGTGACGTTCGGCAGGATTCGGGCCAGGCGCTTGCGTTCTGCATCCACCAAGGGCTTCACCCGGTGCGTGGGGCCTTCGCTGACCAAAATGACGCCGGGACGGCCAATGGCCATGAACACGGCGTCCTGCGTGCGCGGGTTGACGGCAACGGGCTGGTCCTGTGTGACCCAGCCGCGGCGGAGAGTTCCCAACGCCGCACCCGAAGCGCCGGGCTGGTTCTCGATTTGCGCGAAGGCCGCCCGCTCAGCGCGGCGGGAAAGGATGAAGACTGCCGCGAGGAGCCCGAGGGGGATGCCGATGATCAGACCGGTAATCCAGTTGTCCAGGAGGAAGCCGACAAGGAAGGCAACTGCCACGACTGCCAGGAACGCCAGCAGCATGATCCAAACGACCTGGGGATCATTCCGCCGGGTCATTTTGAAGACTTCAGCGATCTGCTTCAGCTGGCTCGGCTTCTTGGCCTTGGCTTCCTTGGGCTTGCGCTGGAACAGCCCACGCTTGGGAGCGTCGGCCGAGGGGGTCGAATTGCTGGAATCAGAGGAGTTCGCCATAGTGCCTTAATTCTACGTGATGTACGTCGAATGACCGGACGCCGTTACGGACGGCATCCGGTCATTCTGTACAGCGTGATGGTGGTGCGGTGTGCAGGGCTTAGCCGTGGGCGGCCAGGATGGTGGAGGCTTCCTGGCG